>CAKZVB010000079.1 GCA_937922015.1 uncultured Granulosicoccaceae bacterium | reverse complement strand
AAGATATACAATATGACTCACCCGGGTAGTGAGTCGCTCTAGATTAAAAGCGCCGGTTAATCCGGCGCTTTTTTTTGGCCCACTAAAATTATACGACTTCCCGGCTAGCACCCGACCAGGAATCTTTACAGACTATTTCAGATTTAAATCCACACACTGTCAGCTAGCCCGCATTATCACAAGGCGACGGGATAACTTTAACGAAATGTCTATTTACATAGTTCCAAACACAGATTTAAGTGCAGTTTTTAAAATGACAGTATGTCTATTCACCATCAGACGAACCTTATTTTCATTAACTGGTGCTGCACATCTCGCCTGATCAAGCTCGGCACGTGGCGAGCCACGTTTCTCGCTCGATCAAGCGACCTGTTTTGCACCCAGATTTTGATCAACTTGGCCGCTGAATGGCGAATCCTCATGAATAATGCGAGCTAGTGGCTGTGCGGGAAGCCGGTAACAAACTTCTCACAGCCACAGTCGTCCAGCTAACCACCTTCACCAACCCAATCAACTTCGACGGTTTGCTTTGTCTAACATGGCTTCCAGTGCACTGATCTTGTTATCTCGCAATTGCAAATCAGCTATCAGCATATCTCTATCCTGAGTATCGCCATATTGTGCCAACGACCTTCGTAGCGTTTCGATCATTTGATCCCGTACAGAAATAGCCTCTGAAAGATCGGTTCTATCTGTGGTTAATCCGGTTTGAGTGTGCTTACCACGACTGGCCTGTTCAAGATCTGCAATACGCCGATGCGCGCCTTGCAGTCTGGCCTCCAGATCGCGAACTCGATTCACCTGGCCTTTATCTGCTGTGTCTTCAGACAATACCCTGTCACTATTATCACGCAGCCTGTTTATTTCCACCCTCGACGACTTAAGCTCCGATGATAAAGTTTCGATGCGGTTTCTCGCAGCAACAAGCTCAGTACCTTCAGCCGCCGTATTACCATTGCTCGCTCTCGCCGTACCAGCAGACACACTGGCAATTTGCAATCTGTCAGATAGCTCAGCGTTGCGTGCGCGTAAATTGTCGGCATCATTCTTTAGTCTTGTGTTATTTCTACGCAATGCGCTTAAGGTATCCGCATCAATACGACTGCGGCGCCAGCGCCAAAACAGCCAGCCGACAAAAAGTCCCGCTAAAAATGCTGCTAGCACAGGTAAAAATATATCCCACAAAACCCACAACATAAATGTCCCCTAAATGCCAGTAGCTGAGCAGTAATGGCCAGCTACTATACGATTATTAATTTGTCTTTAAATTTACAAGCGATATTAATTATCAAACCGACCGCGCGCAGAAAACTCTACCCGACGGTTTTGTTTTTTCCCGACCTCAGTGTCATTACTGGCGATTGGAACACCTTCGCCATAGCCCACCGATCGAAGCCTTAACTGGTTAATCCCACTTATTTCCAGGTATTCCCTAACCGCGCTAGCACGCTCCAGGCTCAATAACTCGTTGTCGATTCTCGCGCCACTGCTATCAGTATGACCTGCAATCAGAACCACAGGACGCTGGTGTCGATTCATCGCGTCCACGACTTTATCGAGTGTCTTTTTCGCATCAAAACCAAGCACCCATTCCGAGGACTCGAATATCACGTTTTCTCTTATTTCTGCGCTGAGCGCATCTATTTCCGCCTGCAGCAAGAGAACTTCCCGCTCCAGTGATATCCGCCGCGCTTCAATTTCACCGTTTACTTCCAGGCCGTTTTCGGATGCTTTTTCTCGAATACTGATAAGTGGTGCTGTATCTTCCTCAAATTCGACTAACGCGTTAAATTCGAAATCAGTAACTGTGACCCGGGCACTGGCTTCTATAGCGGTGGGAAAAGTTTCAACGGCAGTTGCCAGCAACGTTATTTTGTCATCAGCCAGGCTTGTGTCATCACCGCTTGCCACCACGGTGACCTGGTCGTCGACCATTGATTCGCCAACAGCAGTGGTGGCGGCGTCGACGAGCAATTGTTTTTGAAAATCACTAATCACCACACCGGACAGAGTGATACGTTCACCATTCTTCAGCGCATTGACATCAACTACTCCTCCAGGCGCACTTTTTTTCGCCACAATATCCCCACTGATTACCAGACCGACATCGCCGGCACTGCCCTGACGAGCCAGCAGCTCATCGACCTGGTTTTCGTCAGCGACAGTTGCATTGAATCGAAAGTCTGTAGCCGATAATGCAGCGTCTGCTGCAGTGGCCTTATCAAGTCCGGCGATCGAATTGGCAAAGCTCTCAATACGTTGATCCGCACCGGGAATCGCCTCCAGCAATCCGGAGACTGTTATTTTTCGAACTACATTAGATTGACCCACTGCCTGTGTCGCCGCTTCATAGAGACGGGTACGATGCGCAGCAGTGAGAACAGATCCTTCAAGAAACAATATTCCTTCTGCCAGCGTGGCGGTTACATCAATAGTGCCTTTCTCTTCACCGGGCAGCGGTTGTTCAGGCAATGGCGTAAGCTGTAAACTGATATTTCTGATTCCAGCATCATCACTTGCGCGCAATATATCAATAATTTGTTGCTCTGATAGCTCTTTGGACACCTCTCCGGTCAACGACAAATCACGGTAGGTCCAGTCAAAATCCAGTGTGTCCAGATTGACTCCGGCAGTTGCCAGATCAGCACGTGCACTTTTATCGAGACGGTTTTCAAAATGCTGAATTCCCCACATCACGGTGGCAGCAGCAAGCAACGAAAAAAGCAGGATTGCAAGAGCACTGATTTTGCCCGTCTTCCATGGCCATTGTTTACCTCGTCCCGGAGGAACAAAAGCGGCCCATTGACTGGTTTTTGTGGATTGTTCGGGGGGCATGAGACGCTCCGCTGCGAAATGGAATCAATCAATAAATCAAATAGTGACTGAAGATGGTTGATACTACTAACTTATGAAGTCTATGAGGGTCACTAATAAACACCGCCACTGCCTGTGCAACCTCACCCTGAAGGCCACAATTACTCTGTATAAGTGTAGTTATACGTCGTAAAAAACGGTTGAATTGTTTCTTAATTAAAATTCGACATCCACAATAGCCAATTTCGAACTTTGTTCCCACAATTTTACATCGTCGGCTGAAAAACTCCTATATCTTCCTTTTAACGCGGCTGCAGTGGCCGCCTGCAAACAAATATTCGCGGCAGATCGACAATAAATTGACTGCGCTTCCTCCCTTACACGGTATTACAGACTGACTGTGAACTAGCGTGTCTAATGCGGTTATTTCGCTAAAACAATATTGTCATGACACGATAAATGCATTAGAATGTCATGACGCTATACCAACCCCAACTTATCAGGATACTCCACATGTTCGCTTGCCTTTTTGTAGCATTTATATTTTACGTTTTACGATCACCGGCCCATGATCTGTCTCTGAAACAGGAAGCTGGTTGATTGCAAGCTACGTTACAATTCACAGTTTCTGCACTTATATCAAACCAAGCTGCAATCCATCTAGGCGGACATAGCAGCATCGCATGAGTTAACATCTCCGCAGGAGCGCTTGTCGGCTACCGCACTTCCGTCACGACTCGCGCTAAATTCCAGTTGAAACGGAGATAGCCTTGTCAAACGCACATATCCTCAAATACATCCTCGCTGCAATCTGCAGCTTCACCTTTTTTATCTCTGGCAACGCTTTCGCTGCAGAGCTCTTCAAAAAAGGCCCAAGTGTTTTTAACTACAACTTTGCCGAGCTAAAATATGTCGACGCAGATGGCGCCGACGGTTTTGGTCTGACCTGGTCGGGAGACATACGGAAAAATATTGCTCTGCGAGCAGATTTCACTACGCTGAGCGCAGGGGGTTCAAATTCTGACACTCTGAGACTAGGTGCAAATTACTACATTCAGTCACAGGCTTTTCCGCAGGCCGACTGGGTTTTTAG
>CAKZVB010000078.1 GCA_937922015.1 uncultured Granulosicoccaceae bacterium | reverse complement strand
ACAAAGCGCCAGGGATGGCGCGTGAGCGCCAGTAGCACAGGGATGTGCGTCTGGCGCGGCCCGACGGAGGGGGATTTCAAAAAATTCCGCAGGAACCCGAAGGGCAAGGCAGCAGCGGACGAAACAATAAAGGCGTTTTGTTTACTTTTCCGCCTTTGAAAAGTGAATCGTACAGCCAGGGACTGGCTTCGAAAAAACGCCAGGGATGGCACGCCTACTTAGCTGCAAGAGCAGAATGCCAGAGCAGACATCTAAGCAGCACGCCAGAGCAGCACGTTAGCGCAGCACGTTAGCGCAAAACACAAAACCAGACACAAAAACAGAATGCCAAATCGCAAACAAAACCCACAACATCAAAACAAGCTCAACGCAACGACCGTGCTTTTTCTTCAGATTGATACATCGATATTACATGCCCGTCCGGGTCCTGAATCTCTGCTGACCATCCATCGGGAGCGTGACTCACTGGTGTGACTATTGTGACGCCCTGCTCTGCAAGGGATGCCACCGCATCATCGATACCACCGTCATCCATACTGAACACAATAATCGGCGAGTTACCCGGCTTACATTCCTGCTTGAAAAATAATAAATTAATGTTGTTGGCTGTGGTTGCCATCAACCACGCGTTGCCCTCGCCGTCATCCTCCATCCTGTGGACTTCAAGGCCCAGCACATCTTTGTAAAAGATCTCACTCTTGTTGATATCGCTGACGTAGTAGCAAACGTTTTCTATTTTACATTTTCCAAACATAGTGACAGGTTCTCTTCTGGTTTTCGGGTTCCTACTCTGCCTGTTGCCGCGCTTTGTAGTTTTGTGAGCAATTATTTGTGCAAATCAAAAATAAATGTCCATCGGGATCGTGAGTCGCCAGAATGGAACCTTTCTGCTTTACTGATTTGAGCATCGATTTTCGTAATCGCCCGAATTCAAGTTCGCCATCCAATCCGGGTATTTCAGCAAAACTATCACCTTCCAGTTGCACCCAGCGCCGCCTTATTTGCTTGATTCGCTGTCGAAATGCAGCATCTGAAATCCGCAGGAGCCAGGCGATTTCTTTGCGTGTGTGACCCGTTAATGCCAACAAGGCTGTAGTCCGCAGAGCCGCTGGCAATTGATCGGTGAAATGACGGGGAAGAATCTGAAGTTTGTCAGGTTGCGGCCTGGTTGTCAGATAGGAGGCCTCCCGGCGCTGCCGCCTGGCTGCTGAGCGCGCATCAAACATTGCACGTTTTTGCAGCGCACCGATCAACCAGCTACGATTGGCTGTAACAGACATGTCTGTGCGACCCGCATTGACTGCAGCGAGCAACACCGTTTGCAGAAGATCCTCGGCCTCATGCTGACGTTTCGCTACGCGTCGCGCCGCGCGCAGCAGTTGCAGGTAAGTTACCTTATCCATGATTCATTGGAAAACCCACTTCTTGATGCGCAATAGCATACCGTAAATTGTCGATCATACTGTTGTCGCTTGCACTTACCTGGAACACAGCAATCGTTAAAGCTCCGCGGTCTGGCTAGCCGAATTCATTTTTTCAACCGGATTGCAATGTGGCGAGCGCTCAGTTTGAAGGCTTGTTCAAGCGCTGCCTGGCTTGCAGCGCGCAGCTTAAGTACACCTTTGGTGGTCTCCCATTTATTTATGGTTTGTACGGATACACCAATCACCCGGGCAAGTTGTGCTGCACTTAGATCATTCCGCTGGCGCAGCGTCCTCAGGTGGCTTGCTCGAATTCCACGGCTTATGTTTATCGCGACGCTTGTTGATTTTGTCTTTGCGTTTTTTCGTGTCGATGGTTCACTGGCAGTAGCGGCCGCTGCTGTGGGCTTTGCTTGTTTCTTTACTTTTGACTTTACTCTCTGCCGCACCTTGGATTTGGATTTACTTTTAGTTTTTGCAACAGCGACAGTGGATTTTTTATTTTTGCTTTTTTTATGTATTGCTACATCAGTCTTGCTATTAGCTTCGTTCTCAGAAGTCACTGCCGGTGTATCATCTAAATCAATACCAAAGATATCCGCAAGGTTTCCACGCACGGCCACTTCACCGGATTGCGGCACCGCCAATAGCTTGTTCGTTTCTATTAGCTCTTTGTGATCGACACCGCGCAGGGTAAACAGCAACTCGGGGGATTCATCCAGTCGCGCACCAACACCGTATAACACCGCTGACAGGTGCTTACACAAACTGGCGTAGTCAGGGCAGTCACAGCCCAGCTCAATTTCGGATGGATCGGGAAATAATCCTGAGTGCTGATCAGTTACCACATTCATCACATTGCTGGAGAGCTTGCCCTGCAGCAGTTCAAGCACGGACGCAATGCCACCGGCGCATGCCTTTTTTATGTCCTGCCACGTTTCCGGGGGCAATGGATCGATGTCTATTGTTATGCAGTACAGGTCACTACCGCTAACCCGGGCTTCGATCTTACCGGTGGTGATTTTCAGATCACACACTGCGCCGTTGCGAACATAACTTCTGCCACGCGCCAGCCGGTTACTGTAGTCACTGAAGCTCTCAAGATGATCACACCAGGCTTGCCCCCAAAACGTTTTTGCTATCAGTCGCCCGGTGACTTCAACGGGTTGCAGTTGATGCCCGTCTTGCTCTAAACGCTGTTGCTCTTTTCTATTGCGTTGTCTGCGAGACGCAACTGACTCGTATGCTGGCCACCTTGACATCAGCTCAGTAGCTCCACCTGAGACTTTTCAATATCCAGACTGACTAGATTCATAAGCTCTTCGTTGCTCATTTCTGTAAGCAAAGTTTCCGCCCCTGTGCTTAACAGCTCTTCCGCCAGTGACGCCTTGTCCGTAATCACCTGATCGATACGCTCTTCAATCGTACCTCGGCATATGAACTTGTGCACCAGAACGTTGCGGTGTTGCCCGATGCGATACGCCCGGTCAGTCGCCTGATTCTCTACCGCCGGGTTCCACCAGCGATCAAAGTGAACCACGTGGGATGCCGCCGTCAGGTTAAGCCCGGTACCACCGGCTTTTATTGATAAAACGAAAAACGGCGGACCTTCATCGGCTTGAAACTCAGCCACCAGTTCTTTACGTTTTTTAGCGCTGGTACCACCGTGAAGTACCAATCCTTTTACCCCGAAGCACTCTTCCAAAAAATCGGCCAATGGCTGGCACATCTCACGAAACTGAGTAAACACTAAGAGCTTTTCCTGTCTGGCACTTATTTCATCGCAAATACCGGCCAGACGCAAAAACTTACCACTTTCTTTTATTTTAAATTCGCCATTGGCGGTGTAATGTGCCGGATGATTACAAATCTGCTTAAAACGCAGAATGAAGGCGAGTACCTGCCCTCTGCGTTTTATACCCTCCTCATCGCTATCGAGCGCGCGCTCGAGTTCATTTACTGCACGCTGATACAGTCGCGCCTGTGCTCTGCTGAGGCCACACCAGGCTCGCACTTCGGTTTTATCCGGCAGATCACTGATCACTGATTTATCAGTCTTGAGTCGCCGCAGGATATAGGGCTGCACAAGATTCCTAAGCGGTGCGTACTGTGCGGTTTGTCGCTTTTCAAGCTCTTTTATGTACTTCTTAAATCGCGTGATATTGCCCAGCAAGCCGGGATTAATAAAGTCAAACAATGACCACAGGTCGGATAATCGATTTTCAATCGGCGTACCGGTCAGCGCTATACGCGCGCCACTTTTTAGTTGCTTCGTCGCCCGGGACTGTTTTGAACCCGCGTTTTTAATCGCTTGTGCTTCATCCAGCACTACTGTGTGCCACTGCCTATCAATGAGCCACTGCTGGCGTTGCAACATTCCGTAGGTGGTCAGCACAAGGTCTGTGTCTGCAGGTAGTCCATGTTGTTCCCATTCACTTATAGTACTGCGGTCTGTGATGGAGGGGTGTGCAAAAAGAGCGTTCAGCGACGGTGCGAATTTATCGAGTTCAGACTGCCAGTTACCGAGCAGAGATGTGGGTAATACCAACAGGCTTGGCGAGCCGGCCTTCTTTGATTTTTGCCGCTTAATAAGCATCAACAATGCGATAATCTGTACCGTCTTGCCAAGCCCCATATCATCGGCTAAACAGGCCCCCAGCCCGATCTGGTTCAATTGCCACAACCACGTCACGCCGGTGGCCTGATAGGGCCGCAGCTGCGCTTTAAATAAACTCGCGGGCAGTTTCCCGGGCAGCGCACTTTTACTGTTCTGCGGATCACGCAGCTGTTCCAGCAGCGCGGCAAGCTGATCACCCGGCTCAATGAACTGCCAGGGCTCAGAATCCGGATCCGCTGCACTGACAGACATATCGCTGCCTACACCAGCGAGCATTCGCATGCCTTCGATAAAGGTGAGTCCGTCTTCGTCTATCTGCTCGCTGATCGCGGTCATTTGCTCAAGCGCTTCAGTCAGCTTCTCACGATCAACTTCAACCCACTGCCCCTTTAGATTTACCAGGCCCGATTCTGAATTGAGCAACTGCTGCAATTCGTCATCGCTAAGCGGATCTGCTCCCAACACCGCTCGTACATCAAAGCTAAGTAACTCGCTGGAGGCGATAGCACTTTTAGACGGTGTACTGACGGTACCTTTTATTTGCGGTCGCTTGCGCCTGGCCCACCAGTCGGGCAGCCGCACTATAACCCCGCTGGACTGCATTAACGGTACCTGTTGCAGAAACTCATAAGCCTGGTGCGGCTGCAGTGCCTGCGGTTGATAGACACGCCCGCTATCAACCATTTCCCGCAGTAGTTCACTGGACTTAGCAGCCAACTCTATTGGCTGCAGCAAATCGATCAGTTGTCGCTTATGTGCTTTGCCGCTGAACAGCTCAAGTGCTCGCGCCAGCGGCTGGTGACGCGCCGATTTCTTTTCCGGTTGCCAGGTCGCCATAAATGCAAATGGATAATCCGGATCATTCGGGTTTTCCGCCAGATGAAAAAACACCCGCCCGGTGACGTGCCATTGCGGTGCACGATGTTTTAGAAAGTCTGAAAGCCCGTCGTAACTCCTGCTAACCTCTGCCAGCAACCACTCATCAAGCTCACGCCACTTCTCTGCAAGTATCTCCTCTGATAAATACTCAGCTCCGTGCATTGGCGGTGCACTGGCAAGTAGCATATACGCTGAAAGATCGTCCAGAGCCGATATGGCACGCAGAGAGCCGTCCTCGGGTGCCGGCTCGCGACATCGGCTGCGAAGATATTTGCTGCCCAACTGCCGCCAGAACACAAAGCTACTGTCCAGGGTGTCCAGGTCTGCGGTCGACAAGACCGCTAATTCAAAAAGCGCCTCACTTTCACGACGCTCAATCAACAGATCGTGTATCCCTCGCGCTGCGGCAACAGGCTTGACGGCCACATCAAAACCGGATGCGTCGGAGAAAAGTCGCAAATGCCGCTGGGGACTAAGGGAGATGCTCAGTGCCATGTAAATTTGCTATTCAATTCCTGAACACTGGAATAATACACATTCGAGTTAATGCCAAACCGGCGATTTTATCAGGCAGAGAAATACCCGGCACAGTTATGGGAGCCTGGGCAGCGTCAGCTACTGCGACCACACCCTGACGAGGCTGCAACTACATTTTGAGACTACTAGAATGATTCCTCCGATCCTACAAACCCCCGATAGGCCTCGTCATCCATCAACTGCTCAATCGCCGTTCCGTCAGCCGGCACCATTTTGTACAGCCAGCCTTTGCCGTAGGGATCGGTATTGACTAGTTCCGGCTCTTCAGCGAGTGCGACATTGGCGTCGTTTATCGTGCCGTCGACCGGGGCATAGATATCAGAGGCTGCCTTAACAGATTCGACTACCGCCACAGCTGCTTCTGATTCAACAACCGAATCGATCTCGGGAGTCTCTACGAACACCAGATCACCCAGCTG
>CAKZVB010000077.1 GCA_937922015.1 uncultured Granulosicoccaceae bacterium | reverse complement strand
GCAGAAAAGGTTTAGGCAAAATGTCCTGATTCTCTAACTTTTTTATAATTAATGCCACAGAACACAGCCAGGGAAAATAATTTTCTCCACTGTACTATGATTGCCGGGGTTTCTGTTCAGGTAACGGGATCATGTATACCCCCACCTGCTTTCATTGCCGGTTTTTTGCATTCAGCCCGAAATTCACCTCAAATTCGCTTTGAATTCGCATGAAACCCGATAATTCGGGCTACACGGGCACTTTAGATTCATAACGAAAAAGAATAGTAGACTGTCGAAACAGGCGATATCGGGTCACGTTGGCCTAAGCTCATGATAAAAGACCTGTCTAATGCCAATAAACAGGCAATTCAAAAAGTAGCTATCGTTGTGTCAGAGGCAGGCGTTTCAGGGTCCGACGGTTTATCCCGGGCACTGCCTGCAGACGAATCGATTTGTGCTGCTGTACTCGCCGGGCATCACTTAATCTCTGCACCCAGTGCCTCAACAACCATGCGCTGAAAATGATGCACCGCGTGCTCACTGAGTTCAGTGCGACCGCTGTCCACAATAAACCGTCCCTGATTGTAGCCTTTGGAATGCAATCCTTTCTGCACGCTTTCACACAAGCCTATATCCTCCGGCTGAAGAATATCGCGCTGGTAGTCTGCTGCTTCTTTTAACTGAGAGGACATTTCGCCTCCGGTGGTAAACCAGTCCTGGTATTCCAGGGTTTGTTCCGGCGCCGCAGGGTTCATTTGCAATACCGACAAATTCGCCTCACCCGGATAGATCCAGATAGTGAAGTTCGGCCACACGAAAAAACCTGCATAGCCAAAATCCACATCACCGGGTTCGAAACTAAACGCACTACTGTCTGTGGTTCGGGGGGCAGCGGCACACTGTGACGAGTAATATCGATGGGTGATTGTTTTGTAGCTGTTCATGTCGACCAGATCGACGAAGTCCTTGTGTGCGGTTTGACAGTGATAACACTCCAGAAAGTTGTCAATCAACACCTTCCAGTTACAGGCGACTTCAAACCGGTCACGCTGTGCGAATGCCAGCGCGTCCACGTCTGGCAGATAATGGCGTATTTCTGATTCGAGTCCGGCAAAGGTTTCTGCAAAGGGTGTTGCGTCTGGGTCGAGATTAACCATGATCAACCCGCAGAATATTTCAACGCGCACCTGCCTCAGGGAGAACTCGCACTTGTTAAACCCGGCTACATTATCGCTGTTGCGTGCTGCTACCAGATTACCGGCAAAATCATAGGACCAGGCGTGATAGGGACAGGTTATAAGATTCCTGCGTCCCTTACCCTGCAGCAGTTCGTGACCCCGGTGTGCACAGACATTGTAAAACCCCCTGATCTCTGCATCTTCACCGCGTGCGATAAACAGGTTCTGTTGATGTATCTGAGTGGTAAAAAACTCCCTGGGTTTTGCGATCTGCGATACGTGTCCGGCGTAGTGCCAGGTCTTATAGAAGATCGCTTCTTTTTCCAGCTCAAAAACATCCGGGCTGTGGTAATAACGCGCCGGCATCGTGAATGATTGTTCAGGATCAGTGTTAAAAACCTGATCGGACTCACGGTAGTGCAATACCGCTTTTATATCTGGGTCAGGGGTCATTTCTCGTCTTCAGATCTGGGATTCTTACAAGTCACGGATATTTCCTGTGCAGGGACAGGGCTCGATGGCTCTGCAAAGCATCATTCTGCCTCAGTCATGAGACATGTACATTGCTCCATGAGACATTATCACCTCCGGGTTGCTCTGACAAAACCCACTGGATGCTACCGCCCCTCCCCACATTAGTGCTGAATACCGTCAACACCAATAATGCCCGCTAGTCATGAGACCATTTGATTTGAAATTCAATTTCTTCTTCTTCATCGCTGCGTTCATGCTCTATGGAATAAGAAGCTCTGACCGGAACATAGATACGCTCACCGGCGATTTGTATTTCAAATTTATCACCTGTTTCAATAGCATCTGCAAGACGTCTCAGCTTTTCAACAAACTCTTTATCCGAATAACTTTTCTCCAGATCTCTCTCGTTGGTACTCATTTTTCACCCTTGGTTGGAACGTTATCTGATTGTCTCAAGATACCACTATACAAGCGTATAGTAACCTTCAAAGTGTACATATTGAGTCTTCAATAGTTAACATTAACCATTGGAGACGCGCGCTGATATGCTCCGGCAATATTATATTTCTAATTCCTGCAGTATCTTTTTCCAGCACTCAACCTGCCAGCCATATTCAGATTCATACGCACCCGGGTCTGTTACCGAATAGCTCGCATACGAATAAACCAGGGCATAAGCGGTATACTCTGCGGCGTCTACCGCGGCACCTTCAAAGGCACGCGATACTGCAAAGGTTGACGACACAGCAGCACTGCCTGCACCGTCTATTGAATTTGTTCCCGGATGTATTCTGGCGATCCTGACCACTTCAGCCTTTGCTGCGGCAAATTCAGCAACGCTGGCCTGCTCATCTACAAAAGCCAGGCCCACGTCCAAATTTGACAGCACGGTTTCATCGATTAGCAGGTGACGCGCTCTGTTCACACAGGCAAAACCCAGACGTAATGCAAGCTTGTTGTCGTCTGAATCGCTCACCAGATAATGGCGAGCGAGTGCTCTTAGCGCTATATTCATCTGTAGTTTTGCCTATAAGTTGATGCTTGCCCACCAGTCACAGGCCCCGGGTTCTATTTTGAGCTTCAGGTAGTTTCCGCCACCGACTCCGGGCTGGTCCCATTTTCTATCTATTGTCTGCCCCGAAAGATAACAATAGAGCAGTGTTCCCACAGCACCATGTGAAACGATGGCAATCGAACCGTTACCCGGACCGTCACGATCGATCCTCTTCACCGCTTCAGCAATTCTTTTTTGAGCCGCCGCGGCTGTCTCCCAGCCCCTGACAGATTTTTCAGGAGACGCGAAAAACGCATCAGCGGTCGCCTCAAACTCGGCGGGTTCAAGAAACCCTGTCGCTGATCGATCGTTTTCTCCCAGTTCTATTCTGCTCTCAAAGGACAGGCCGGTATGATTGGCCAGAATTTCTGCACCGTCTATCGCCTTCTGTTCAGCGCTGCAATAGATGGCAGATATTTCGTCGACCCACGAATGTTTCAACATTCGCTTCATCCTTAATCTGCCCTTCTCTGACAACCGCCATTGCGTTACAGGCACCGCAGCACTAATTTCTACCTCCGGATGACTAATGAAATAGATCGTGTGGTGAAACATACCGGAGACGCCTGCCTGGCTACAGAGAACGGTCATGCCAATATACAGGCTCTACCACGGTGTATTTTTTCATGGCTTTAATCTCACTTTTTTTGACTCTATGACCTGTTTTTATACTACCGTTATAATGCCGGGTCCTGCAAACCGGGCCTTCCGGGGTGTGGTTTGCCTGAAATATTTTACGCTGTGACCGTGACAGTTGTTGCCATCAACAGCCGCCGCAAAAAGTAATGCAGCAAAGCGCTTAGTAATTGCCTGTCGTGAATCCCACTCACGGCAATTTCTGCAGTAAGATAACATCCATACACAAACTTCAAACCACATCGACGCTTATCAACCGCCGTTCAGACTTACCCCCAGGTAACAACAAAATGAAACAATACCGGTTTCACCATCGATAACCCGGCACGCAACAACAACGTCCGGCGCGGCGCTATATCAATACTAATTGGTATCGCACTGTTGGCGACGATGGATGCCAGCGCTAAATGGCTGGTGATGGACGGATTCCATCCAATACAGCTGCTTGCCATACGTAGTGTTTTGATTGTTGCCGCCCTGCTGATCGGCTTCGCCTCCCGCAATCAACTTTCAGAGTTGCGACCGTCAAGACCCCGGGCTCAGGCACTCAGAGGGGCCCTGGGTATCATCGCTCCGTTAGCGTTTTTCATGGGCTTGAGATACTTGCCGCTGGCCGATACCGTGGTGGTGTTTTTCTCATCGGTATTTACCATCACGGTCATCTCGGCGCTGGTATTGCGCGAGCGGGTTGGCCTGCACCGGTGGAGTGCGGTTCTGATCGGCTACGCGGGAGTGATGATTGCAATGTCGCCAGGCGGTAGCGGAAGCTACCAGGGCTATGCGTTAGTACTGGTTGGCAGTCTAGCCTATGCAGTGCTGTTTACCTCAGGGCGCGTTTTGTCCGCCACCGAATCAGTGTCGTCTCTGGTGTTCAGCTATAACGCCGGAGTAGGCCTGGTAGCGTGTATCCTTATCCCTGCTTTCTGGCAGCCTATGCAAATGATGGACTGGGGAGTGGTGTTGTTGTTATCGATACTTTCGGTCAGCGGACACTTTGCGATGACCTACGCCTTTTCACAGGCCGAGGCGTCATCAATAGCCCCGCTTGAATACAGCGCTGTGCTTTGGGCACTGCTTTTTGATGCCCTGCTTTGGCAGAAATACCCGGAAACCGCAACCCTATTGGGTGCGGTGATAATCATTGGCAGCGGATTGTACGTGCTACAAAGAGAAAGCAAACTGGCCAAATGCAATCATGACAATACATAACCTCACCTCAGCGCATCATGGTATCGGCGTTCAGGACTGATAAATTTTGCCCCTGACAAACTGCACAATCGCTTCAGGTGTGGTATCGATATCTGCTTTGATCACGCCTTCCTTTTCGCCTGGTATTTCAAGCGTTGCAAACTGACTGTCAAGCAAGGTGGTCGGCATAAAGTGATCCGTTCTCGCTGCCATGCGTGCCGCTATCAGCTCCTTGCTGCCTGATAAAAATATAAATGTCACCGCCTCGCCGGTGTTGTCCCTGATTATGTCCCGGTAACTTTTTTTCAGCGCTGAACAACCTATAAGCCCGACACCCTCAACAGACTTCAGCTTTGTGGCAACCGCCACCAGCCAAGGCCAGCGGTCCGCATCTGTCAACGGTTCACCGCTGCTCATTTTTTCGATATTTGCCTGCGGGTGCAGATCATCTGCATCGATATAGGTGCCACCAATGGACTGCGCTACCATGGAGCCTATCAGGGATTTTCCGCAGCCCGCGACACCCATGACCACATAGAGACGCGTCATCTTATGGACACCTGTTTGCTGCATTGCTGCTACAGAGATGCTGTGATGCCGCCATCCACATAAAGAGTATGACCATTGACGAAACTCGAAGCACCTGATGAAAGAAAGATGCACGCGCCGATCAGTTCTTCCACGTTACCCCAGCGACCCGCCGGTGTACGCTTTTCCAGCCACGCAGAAAATTCAGGATCGGCAACCAGCGCTGCATTGAGCGGGGTGTCAAAATAACCGGGAGCAATGGCGTTGCATTGCAGTCCATGTTTTGCCCAGTCTGTAGCCATGCCTTTAGTCAGATTGCTAACTGCACCCTTGGTTGCGGTGTACGGGGCAATACCCGGCCGCGCCAGTGCACTTTGTACCGAAGCAATATTTATTATTTTGCCGCAGCCTCTGCTGATCATGTGGTTGGCAACTGCCTGCCCGACGGCAAAAACACTGAACACATTGGTTTTAAGTAATTGTTCAAATTTGTCGGCAGGGAAATTTTCAAGTTCAGTTCTGTGCTGCATACCGGCGTTGTTTACTAAAATATCTATCGAGCGATGGGCCGATTCAAAACCATCCACCGCCGCCCTGGCGGCCTCATGATCTGTTGCGTCAAAGGGGAGTTCGTGCACCACGGCACCGGCGTCGCGCAAAGTGCCTGCCGCTGTGTGAAGTTTTTCGATGTCACGGCCATTAACGACTATTTCAGCACCTGCCTGTGACAGACCAAGCGCCAGTGCGTAGCCAATACCCTGTGACGATCCGGTTACCAAAGCACATTTTCCGGACAAATTAAACAGCTCGGTACCAGTAGTCACAGTGTCTCCCACCTGAGATTTTCGTTTCGACAATAGTTTTTTATACGGTTAAGCGTATACATCATACAGCATAGGATAAGCAAAATGACCGGCAGAAGTCGGATTGAAACCTTGCAAACTCCCGACAACACGATGCCCCGATAATACAAAGAAACCGTTTGCACCGATTGGCGTGGTTTTGGATCGGCGCGAGCCACCCGTTCGGAAACAATATTGACCTCAAATTTCGTCCGGACGGGCTTCGAATTTGGAGGTGGTTCACAATATTCAGTAATTGATCTTTACATACAGCAGCTTGACAACCCGCCCGCCTTATAATTCTGTAGGCTATGTCCGGGTGGCAGGCAGGTCTTATTTAACAAGGTTAATCAGTATGAACACAAGCCAGGCAGCAATCGGATTAGTCATTGCGTCGCTATTTTCAGTAATGTCGGACTCACATGCGCGTGTGTACGCGCCGCGTATTGTGTCTGAGCACAACGCTGATGCTTACAGCATGAAAACCTTTGCCGATTATCCGGCCTGGCGCTATTTGAGTGGTGATCAAAAAGCCTGGGCCATGTTTGAGTATCTGACTGACTACGAAACCGGCCTCTACCCTATGGGCACCGGGGCGTTTGAGGGCAACGAAAGTCTCTACGAGTACAGTCTTGTCCGCGATCCGGTGAAAATGATTAACGGCTACAGCATTGGATACTGTGACGTATTCGGCCCTGTGATGGCGGGCATATGGGAAGACGCCGGGATAGGCAAAGCAAGAGTCATCAATGTGCCTTGGAATGACCATGTCACCACTGAAGTATATTACGATGATAGCTGGCATTATCTCGATCTGGATTTACGTGCTGCTTTTCTACGCGATGATGGCTCACTTGCATCAATGGAGGACTCCAGAAACACTCCATCTTTATGGGACAAACCCAATGGACCGAGATTCTTTCCTCTGGACGACCTTAACGTGATAAGGGAAGCCTACGAGCAAAGTGATCTTCAAAATCGTTACGGTGTGGCTGAGAGCGGGCACACGATGGATTTCATATTACGTCAAGGTGAGTCATTCACAAGATGGTGGGAACCGCAGGGTGGGCGGTGGTTGCATCATCCCAATTATGAGCTTGAACCGTTTATTGGCGAAAGACTGGAATTGGAACCAAGAGGCCCGAAATCGAAGCACGTAGGATTCACCAAATACACCCATGGTAACGGTCAGTTTTTCTACCAACCGGATTTAAGGCAGCAGTCGACTGACCTGGCTGATGGACTGTATGACTCGCAAAACGTGGAATCTGATTCAAACGGGCTCACCCTGTCTGAGTCCGGAACCGGTTATGCTGTTTTTGAAATTCACACGCCTTACGTGATTGTTCCACTGGTTGGTGAATTTGCCACCACACAAGACGATGTGGAAGCCTCAGTGATTAACATTGACGCCACTAACGCACAGTATAGTATTTCACTCGACAACGGGATCACCTGGGAGTCGGTTCAGGCAGCCGGATCAACAATAGATCTCACGCAGCAGGTAGCGGGAAAGTATGGCTACTTGTTTAAGATTGAGTTAACCGGGCAGCCCGGTGATGCAATCATCCGGACGTTTGATATTACAACCTGGGTGCAACTGGCGCCAGCCTCACTGCCATCCTTGCGGGTTGGCAGCAATAAAATGCAGTTTCGAACCAATGACCACTACGGTTTGCCAACTCGAGTTGTGCAAATACAGCCAGATACCTCCAGTGCAGATGACTTTTATAAGCATGTTGTCGTTGCACCCACTGAATTTTCGCCGGAATCCTCAACCAGTAGAATTCACGGCCCGTTCGTCGTGGGAGTCGAGGCGCCGCCAAACACCAGTATTGCCTGGTTCTCTGCAGGCGGTAGTTTTGAGTCTTATCAGTTGGGGTTTGCACCTTTTACAAGTTTCACAATGGAATACGCCGCAGGGTTGCCAGTCGGCTTCACGGAAATCTACTCAGCCGATATGCCAGATGATATGGAGCACTGGCATTCGAATGCACAGAGGGAAGTAGTGCTGGACGAACCCGCAGATGCTATCTACCTTCGATACGAAGGAGAGCCGGCGGTAAATAACATACGCATTTTTGCCCATGTGACTGACAACGTGGAGCAAGATAATAGTCCGGTGAATATTATCCATCGATGGTCAGAGAACGGAGAGCTTCGGGAGTTCAGCACCAGTTCTGATCAGGGGAATGAGTATTTTATTGATGTCGACAACACACCTGTACATCGATCCATCACCATGTCTGTGGATTCGCAATATGAACTTGACGGTGGTCTTTCCACGATAAGCTGGCCGCTCGCCGGTCAGGTCCTGTCTGGCAATCAAACCACTTTTTTCTTCAGTCCCGGAAATCGCGAATTCAATGAGTGGAGAATGACGCTTGGACAAGATCCAGCCACCGCACAGGGCTTATATGACAGCGGTATAAAGAATCTCGATGCAAACCCTTGGGAGCAGGAATTTGGTCCTATGCCAACTGACGGCGAGCCGGTCTATTTACGGTTTTGGCAAAGATTGTCCGGGGATGAGTGGGACACCTTTGACACGGAATATAACACAGCGTTTGTTGAACCACCTGTAGTGACACTAACTCAGCCGGCGCCTGAATCCCGGTTATCCGGCGTAACGCAGTTGTTCGCATGGCAGGACAGTGGAACAAGCGCACGTGACTATTGGTTGAGTGTGGGCTCCTCAGTCGGTGGATCACAATATTTTAATAGCGGTAATCTTGCAGATACCACCAGTATTGTCGCCGGCGGCCTGCCAGCAGATGGTAGTTCAACGGTGTATGTAAGGCTTTGGTATCGTACAGGGAGCAATGCGTGGTTGTTCATAGACGAAACTTATCAGGCGGGAACCGGCGCGGCGGCTGAACCTGCCATCACTAATATACCGCCTCAAAGTCAATTTTCTGATCCACAGGGAACGGAAACGATAACCTGGGAGGCGAATGGCTCCGGCGCCATTGAGTACTGGATATACGGTGGCAATACTCAAGGTGGTAAGCAGTATTTTGATAGTGGGAATCTTGGCGATTCGCAGTCCATAAATATCAGCGGGCTTCCGTTCGATGGAAGTAGTGTTTGGGTTCGTCTATGGTACCGGTCGGTCGCCCGGGGTACATGGAATTATATTGACCACGAATACACGGCAGCCAACCTTATTCCTCAAATATCCGTGTCGGGGGGTGGTGAGGTCCTGGCGAGTCCCGATGATACATTTTCCTGGTCCGGGCCGGAGGACTTGAATCCGGAGTGGTGGCTTTATATCGGGTCAAGTCCGGGGGCCAGCGATATTGAAGACAGCAGAAGTCTGGGAAATGCCGTTGCTTACCAGACGACGAATAGCGCGTTACCAACAGGTGGGGTGCCGGTTTTTGTCAGGCTGTGGTATCGACAGGGTACGGAAAGTTGGAGATTCGTTGATCAGGTCTTTGAATCCGCACCATAAATTTTCCACCAAATCATAGAACTTGAAACAGTTGATGGATATCTACTCGCGCGAGGCTGTGTCGATGCCTCGCCTCCCGACATCCATTGAGTCGTGGCGCGAGTCGCAGCCCGGTAAAACCTCAGCACTCCAAGGTACCCGTACCTGGAAAATTTCATTTGCGAAAAAAGCAGTAGATTCCGGCAGCTGGAATTTGAATTTGCCCGGCTTGTTATTTGTCAGTCATTGTTCTGTGTATTGCAGCAAATTTATACGGCTTTCGTGCAGGAGTTAGCGGAATCCCGTAACCCGGTGAATTACATTCCGGGTGATGAATATAAAACGAATCTGGACTCTGCTTGCCCCTGTCACTGACAGCACTAACGGGAAATACCTGTCCCGCAGTGGAATAGTTCTGGTACACATTGCCGCTTTAGGTCTTGCCACTGCCACTCTGCCTATAACCAGTTGCCTGGTAGCAATCGTCGGTATGGCGTTTTACATGATCGGCGCCCGCCGAACCATGAAAGAGGCAGAAAGCACTACAGAGGTGTTTCGCGCCTGAGCTTGAGCTTGAGCTTAACACCGACAACACGAGACCATTATGTGCTCTGTTAGCGCTCGAGATAATTCACATAGATTGGTATCTCCGGACTGAATCAGTCCACCAGTCATAATTGACCTATCATCATCTTGCCATCAACACTTGTTTGACAGTCTGGCTTTTCGGGTCGGGCAAGCCTACTGCACGCCTGATGGATTCTTGCCAACAGGAATGAATGATTCAATCAGCGTTGCTTAAGGTGAACGCTGGAATGTGGCAAGGCAGATTCCAGTGGCAGGCGTTTATTGATGAATCGCTAATACCGGGCTTTATTGGTATTTGGCCGATCCCACAGCCTGCACTTCCCTGAATGTCGTAAATAGCCGTTTCATACCGGACGCTTTTGCTATGCTGGGAACGGACAGTCCATTCCCACCGTCGCCGATACTGCCGCAAGCCACACTGGATTGGTGATAATTGATCTTCAATTATAAGTTTCATTGTCCTTGTTTGGTTCTACATCTTTGCCTGCCTCGATAAACATATCGGATACGGACTTTCATGCACAATAATCAAAGTCAGTTCACCAACACCACGCTCGGCATGTTCTGGATGCTGTTAACCGGCTTATGTTTCGTTTGTGTCACCATTATTGTCCGGTACATTGGAACCCGGATACCCGCATCAGAAGCTGCTTTCTTACGCTACGCGTTCGGCACTTTGTTGCTCCTTCCTGTAATCCTTCAATTGCTCAAGGGTGTAGTAAAAATCAATTCCTGGCGCATCATGCTGGTGCGGGGAGTTTTACATGGGATCGGTGTCATTTTGTGGTTCTACGCGATGGCTCGAATACCAATAGCCGAAGTGACTGCGCTTGGTTACCTGACGCCGGTATTCATTACAATTGGCGCCGCTCTGTTTCTTAGAGAGAAATTGCATATCCGAAGGATTCTAGCGATCTTTTTTGGCCTGGTCGGCGTCATGATTATTCTTCGGCCCGGCCTCAGTACTATCTCCAATGGTCAGATCGCGCAACTTATCGCTACACCGCTTTTCGCAGCATCCATGCTGATGACAAAAAGAATGACCGCCAACGAAAGTCTTTCGGTCATCGTCACCGGCTTATCGATTGTTTGCACTCTGACGCTGCTGATTCCCGCACTCAACAACTGGGTAACACCGAACACAACCGAGGTCGCACTACTCGCTCTGACTGCGGTGTTTGCTACGTTAGGGCATTACACCATGACCCAGGCATTCAATCTGGCGCCTTTATCGGTCCTTCAACCGGTCAGTTTCCTGCAATTGTTATGGGCCACACTTTTTGGCGTTATTCTATTTGGAGAATCTATTGATATTTTTGTGGTCATTGGCGGTACTATTTTGATTTTGTCCACATCCTATATCGCACATCGAGAATCGATTGCCAATCGCAATTAAAAAACAATCATCGGGGATACACTGTATGTATAGCCTCAAATGCTTATAGACACTTTTACCAGCCCCCGAATTTTATCGCTCTCCTGACTCTTTATCGCGTTCCTGGCCCGCTTCGGATTGCATCGCGGGCAAGCCGAGCCGATAAAACCGGTTGGCGTTGTTTCGATAAAATTTTGTCAATTCTGTTCGTGACGACCCAGCCAGAGCATTGTCAAGTACATCCACCCACTGCGGCAACGTGGTAGCCTGTAAACACACAGGATAATCACCCGCATAAATCATACGGTCGAAACCGAAGGCTTCGACCGTTGCGTCAATAAAGGGCCTGAGATCGTTCCCGGTCCAGTTCTGGTGATCAGCTTCTACCGGTAAATCGGAGAGCTTAATCCAGAGATTAGGATGCTGTGAGAGCTCTTGCAGGTCTTGACGATACTGAGAGATAGCGCCTGACTTGATACCCGGTTTACCACAGTGGTCGAGGATCATGGGTACATCGGGAATCCGCTTCACAAACTCACGGACGATGTCCATCTGCGTATAGTTCACGTTTATTTCAAAATGGTAGTCGAATTTTTCCAGCAAATTCACGCCATCAATAAAGGCACGGCTAAGCGTCAGTGCGCGCGGGTCAGCATCAAACTCAACAATACGCCGAATGCCTTTAACCGCAGGATGATGCTCTGCCATTTCTGCCAACACCGGTTCAGCCCGACTACCCCACTCAAGCGGTGCCATGGGCACAATGCCCCTGATGCGCGGGTCGCGCCGGGCACTGTCTTCAACAAACTTTATCTCATCGATATACTGACCACCTGTGGGGGTGAAATCCGCATAGCATTCCAGAAACACCATCGCTTCAATTTCAAGGTCACCGCAATCGCGCTGGTAATCTTCGATGTGGTAAGACTTACCGAACAGCGGGTGCTCTTCAAACGCCGAATAATTTAAACGCTCCAAATCCCAGATATGCAAATGTGTATCGATGATTGGAAAATTCGGCACCAGCCCGGCTCCCTGTAACTCGTGATGATGATGTGCTGCTTATCTGGATGAAAATATTATCTTGTCATACTAAATTTTGTATGACAAATTACTCGAGACAAACCCGCTTGCACATGGATCCAGTAGAGGGCTGCTATAGCAATGGCATTCAAAATTTCCAGCCATCGGAATATTTCAGACACCGATCTCGAACTACAGATATTCGGGTTTGGATCAGCCCACCTTGGCGAAATGTACGGCGTTGTTGACGAGGCAGACTCGCAAGCTACGCTAAACGCGGCATGGGCCGCTGGTGTTCGTTATTATGATACCGCGCCCTGGTATGGCCGCGGACTGGCAGAGCATCGTTTGGGCGGTTTCCTGCGAACGAAAAAACGCAACGATTTTCAAATCACCACGAAAGTTGGTCGCACACTGTTACGGCCTAAAGACCCGGTTAATTTCGATCGCACGCCATGGAAAGGCGGCTTAAATTTCGAGGTCCGCTTTGACTACAGTTATACCGGCATAATGCGCTCGTACGAGCAAGCCATTCAGCGCCTGGCACTGGATACCGTAGATGCACTATTAATACACGATCTCGATGCCAGCAATCACCCGGAAGATCAAGTCACACACCATCAGAAAGAGCTTGCGTCGTCGGGCATAAAAGCTCTGGACGAACTCAAGTCATCCGGGGATATCCAATCTTACGGCATGGGCATTAACACCAACGAAGCCCTGATGTATGCCACTTCTGAAATGCAATTGGATTTTTTATTAGTGGCGATGCCCTACACACTACTC
This sequence comes from uncultured Granulosicoccaceae bacterium, assembly GCA_937922015.1. Classification (GTDB taxonomy): domain Bacteria; phylum Pseudomonadota; class Gammaproteobacteria; order Granulosicoccales; family Granulosicoccaceae. Next base: position 13,403 of record CAKZVB010000077.1, on the reverse strand, counting down.
GATCAAACCAGCTTGCACACCGGAATGGCCGATTGCGTAAAATCCAACACAAGCGTAATTATTGGCGCGCCCCTGGCGTCAGGGATATTGGCCACGGGCGCTCGGGGCAATGGTAAATACAACTATCAAACTGCTCCGGAGGCGGTGCAGAAGAAGGTACGCAATATCGAGACCGTGTGCTTGTCGCACGATGTCAGTCTTACGGGGGCAGCACTACAATTTCCCCTGGCTCACCCCGCGGTTTCATCGATCATCCCCGGTGCGGTAAACGCAGATCAGATTCGTCAGAACATCGCGTTGGTTGAAACACCGATTCCCGATGCATTCTGGACTGAGCTTAAAAATAAGAATCTACTGGTCAACGATGCACCGACACCGTCAGCCGATTAAGCGGATAAATAAATACCAGATAGTCAATCAGTAACCGACAGGTCTGAGGCGACTGCCAAACTAACGAATACCCTTAAGTTCGTTTAACACACCATGCACGCGATCATGACATTGCCGAATCACACCATGTTCAAATTGCTGCATGTGCAACCAGGAAGATGGCTTTAAAGCGATTCTGCGCCAGTGGTGCAAAGACAACATTCTGATTGCCAGCAAGTCCAGATTATCGCTTTTATCGACAGACGCAGCATCAAAACCGTTTAGCACATCACCCAGCGACTCTGCCAGACCGCCATGCGCACTAATCAGAATTTTCTCCTCCACCCATGACGGCAGCGAAGATGCTGCTACCGGATAAGACAGACAATTGACCACGGGGTTATCGATCACAGACTTATTTGACTCACAGACAATATAGCTGTTGGATGAAAGCTTAACCGCGCCGTCAATCTGAGTAGCCGGGCTGGATTCATAAATCACAGTTTGCCATCGACTATCAATACCCTGTTCCGGCAAATAGACCCTATCCCACACGGCCCGGGTTTCATCGCGGCCGGTCGCGGATAACTGATAGCGACTGGTGCGACCGTTTTTCTCTGAGAAAATCCACCCTTCTTTCCGCAAGCGGTGTAGTGCCACCCGCAGCGCTTCGGGTTTTACCCCCATGCGTTGAAACAACGCATTCAATATTGTGCCTTCCACTGCAGCGGCGCTGACGTCTGCATTGCCACCTGCATGGCTCGACAAATCACCGATTACAGTAACCGCAAGTGACCAGACCCTGATATGACCGATCGAATACAGTTGCTCTATGAGCTTACTCGCGGTGACTGTTTTAACCGGCATTACGACCAGTATTCATATAGGCATTCATCGTGAGGAGTTCATACTCTGCGACTAATTCGTCTTCCTGATTGGATAACCCCACGTGCCACCTGACCTCACCGTACTCATCGTTACGCGGGGTTTTCTTTTTCACCGTGAGCCTGACCTTTATCGCATCACCTGCCTGCACCGGCTTCATAAACCGCAAATTATCCAGACCGGTGTTTGCCAATACCGGACCTTCATTCGGTTCGACAAAAAGTCCGGCGGCAAAACTCAGTAGCAGGTAACCGTGTGCAACCCGACCGGGAAAGAACGGATTTCGCTTTGCGGCTTCTTCATCCATATGCGCGTAGAAGGTGTCACCGGTAAAGTTTGCAAAGAGCTCGATGTCTTCCAGCGTCACTACACGCGGCTCTGTGTGAATTGTCTCGCCGGTATCGAGCTCATGAAATGTGCGGGTAAACGGATGGGCCGGTGCAGGGACCTCGCGTGCACCGGGCACCCAGTTGTGACCTATAGCGGTGAGTATATCCGGGCTGCCTTGAATCGCCGTGCGCTGCATATAATGTTTAACACCGCGTATGCCTCCTAATTCTTCGCCACCGCCTGCACGCCCCGGCCCACCATGAATCATGTGCGGCATGGGAGCTCCATGACCGGTACTTTCTTTCATAGAATCGCGGTTATTAAAGTACAGCCGGCCATGGTAGGCAGCAGCGCCCAGGGTAATCTGCCGTGCCACTGCTGAATCATGAGTGATCACTGATGCGACCAGACTGCCCTGTCCGCGATTAACCAACTCCACCGCGTGCTCAATATCACGATACTCCATCAGCGTGGTGACAGGTCCAAATGCCTCGGTATCATGAATGCGTTGTGCATTATCGGGATCGCTGCAATGAAATAACATTGGCGGCAGGAAAGCACCGGCATCAGCGTCGGCCCCGCTGACCTCAAAGTTATCCGGGTCACCGCAAACCAGTTGCGCCTCTGTCGCTATAATTGCGGCCTTTGCCAGTACATCTCTTTTTTGTGAGTTGGATACCAGTGCGCCCATGCGAGTGCCTTCAAGACGCGGATCACCGATCACAGTACTGGCAAGCCGAGCTGACAGCGCACTGATCACAGCATCAGCGCTGCCGTGCGGCACAAGTACGCGCCTGATTGCCGTACATTTCTGGCCGGCCTTGGTGGTCATCTCGCGATGTACTTCTTTGACCATCAGGTCAAACTCCGGCGTTCCATGCACGGCATCGGGCCCCAGAATCGAAGCGTTCAGGCTGTCCTGCTCGGCAACAAACCGAATGGAGTTTTTAAGGATGTTGGGGTTCGAACGAAGCATCAGCGCGGTGCTGGCTGAACCGGTAAAGCCCACCACATCCTGACAATCGAGCAGGTCGAGCAGATTGCCTATCCCGCCAGATACCAGCTGCAAAGCGCCTTCGGGTAACAATCCGCTGTCCAGCATCAACTGCACCGCAAGCTCTGTTACATAGCAGGTTGAAGTTGCCGGCTTTACAATCGCGGGAACACCCGCCAACAGGGTCGGTGCCAGTTTTTCCAACATACCCCACAGCGGAAAGTTAAACGCATTAATATGTACTGCAACTCCTTGCAAAGAGGTACACACGTGCAGGCCCTGAAAGGATCCGCTACGGCTTAGCTGTTCAACTTCACCATCGATGTAGATGTGTTCATCCGGCATCTCCCGGCGCCCTTTAGAGGCGAACACAAACATAGTACCAATGCCACCGTCGATATCGAACTGATGATCAGCGAGTGTTGCGCCGGTCGCATACGATGCCTGGTATAGTGCTTCTTTATGTTCACTTAAATACATTGCCAGTGCTTTAAGCATGCGTGCCCGGTCATGAAACGTAAGCTTGCGCAGATTCGGCCCGCCCACCTTGCGTGCGTAGTGGCGCATGGCTTCAACGTCCAGACTGTTGTTACCAGCCCGCGCGATAATTTTGCCGGTCACCGCATCTTCTATGTCACGAGCACCCTCACCCGCTGCAATCCACTGGCCGTGCGCAAAAGACTTAACACCCTGAATAGTCATCGATGATTATTTCCGTTTAGTGCTGATACCGGCAACTGGTACTTTTTTGCGATTGCCCATGAGTCCGGACTGGCGTCGACCACCTTGGCGAGAGATGCAATAACAGTCTCTGTACCTACAGTATTGCCATAGAGCATCGGGCCACCGCGCCAGCGCGGAAATCCATAGCCATGCAGCAGTACCATATCGACAGCGGCACTGTTTTCGGCAATGCCTTCTTCAACAATTTTTGCCCCCTCATTGGCCAGTACGGCAGTGAGGCGGGAGACTATTTCTGAATCACTAAAGCGTCTGCGTTGTATTTTATTTGCGTTTGAATAAGCCAGAATCAGGTCTACTACAATCGGATCGGGCGTTTTACTTTTAGCGCCGTCAGGGTACTTGTACCAGCCTTTGCCGCTTCGTTGCCCGAAGCGCTCAAGCTCGCATAGTTCATCGGCAATACTAATGTACCGCTGCTTAGGGTCGCGTTTGTCTTTTTGCGCGCGCCGGTTGGCCCAGGCGATTTGCAGACCGCTCATGTCCTGCACTTCAAATGGCCCCATCGCATAGCCAAACCCCCGCATAGCATTATCTATCTCATGTGGCAGCGCACCATCTGCAAGCAGGTATTCGGCTTCACGTCGATAGGCGGCGAGCATCCGGTTGCCAATAAAGCCATCACAGATACCGGATAATACTCCCACTTTGCCGAGCTGCTTTGCAAGCTTGAATGCTGTGGCAATTACCTCTGGTGAGGTTTGCGGCAACTGAATGATTTCAAGTAATCGCATAATGTGAGCCGGGCTGAAAAAATGAAGTCCGATGCAGCGGCTTTTGTCGGTGACATTGCCAAAGATGGCCTCTGGATTGAGGTAGCTGGTGTTTGTCGCAATGATGGCATCCGGACTAACTATATCCGCCACCTTATCGAAGAGTGCTTGCTTGACCTGTAAATCTTCGAACACCGCCTCGATCAATAGATCTGCGCTGGCAATAGCTGCAGCCTCGGTGCTGACCTGTAAACTCTGCAATCGTTGTTCAAACTGCGATGATGAAATTTTGCCTCTTGTCAGTGCACCGTTAAGGTTGGCACTTACCCGTTGCGATGCGACCTGTGCCGCTTCAGTGTTTTGTTCGATGATCGTCACATCCAGGCCGGCGTTGAGCATGGCTGTCGCTATGCCGGAGCCCATCAGACCGCCACCGAAAATAGCTACGTTTTTAATAGCGCGTGCTTTAGCACCCTGGATAACGGCAGGCCTGGACACACGACGTTCGGACAGAAAAGCGTGCCTGAGCGCGGTGCTTTCATCAGATTGCCGCATCTGCAAATGTAATGCGCGTTCTTTGGGCTGACCTTGTTCAAATGGTTCAGCCGCCCACATCACAGCATCGAAGTTGCAAAGTGCCGCACGCTGGCCCCGGGCTTTTTTTTCCAGTTGAACACGCGTTTCATCAAGTGTTGTCTGCGCTGGAAATTCTACCGTGCGTTTGCTGATGCTAAGCGGTCTATCGCCTGTGCTGCGCGCAAAATCCATTGTCTCTGCTATCAGGTCGCTGCCTTCTATAATATGGTCCAGACCGCCTGATGCATGAAATACCGTGGCACTGACTGGTTTGCCGCTGGTGCACATATCCAACGCCCGGGTTACACCGATCAATCGCGGCAGACGCTGTGTTCCGCCTGCCCCGGGTATCACACCGACGTTTACTTCCGGCAAACCAAAACGGGTATCAGCTACGGCTATACGCCACGCGCAGCCCATGGCTATTTCAAGTCCGCCACCCAAAACACTGCCATGCATCAAAGCGATAAAAGGAACCTCACTGTCTTCTATTGCCTGAATCACATCTGGAAGGTCCGGCAGTTCTGCGGGCCTTGAAAATTCGGTGATGTCACCACCGGCGCAAAACGTTCTCCCGGCACATAGGAGTATCGCGTGTGTTACCGCGCCAGGCAGTTGATTGACTTGCCTGACCGCATCCAGCAAACCTGCACGCACGGCAGTCGATGTCGCGTTGACCGGCGGATTGTCAATTCGAACAATAGCAAATTGCTGCTGTTGTTCAACGCTTACCACAGTGCTGGCCGCTGTTTGTATCATGATGATTGAATTTCCGTAAAGTGTGGTCTGTGAAACCGAAACGCATTCTCGAGCTCGCCAGGAGTCTGTGTAGCAAGAACGTTCCATGGCGCACCGTCAGGGCGCGTTCGCAGTAGCAGAGGATCTGCCGCGCAGGATCCTGGCACTATTTAATCTGATGCCTGTTCCTCAAAAAGTTGCCCCTTAATAGAACGCGAATGGCCGCGGAATACTGCTATCACATCGCCCGACTGGCTGGTAACTGTGACATCCGTGATGCCGCTGCGGCCACGCAATTGAAATTCGACTGCGCTTGCCAGTAATGTGTCACCCACCTGCGCGGGCATCAGATAGGTGATCGAGTTCTGTTGTGCAACGGTATTTTGATTGCGGCTGTTACAGGCAAAAGCAAACGCGGTGTCTGCCAATGCGAATATCACCCCGCCATGACAAATTCCATGTCCGTTAGCATGCTCCGCAGCCACCGTTAATGACATTGTGGCACGACCTTCATCTACCGACTCCAACGACATACCAATCCACCTGGAGGCGTTGTCATTCGCCCACATCACATCAGCTGATTTGCGGGCACGTTCAGTGGCATTCATCAGGCACTACCTCGCCGGCCTTTGAATGCGGCGGGTCGTTTTTCAAGAAAGGCACTAACACCCTCGGCGTAGTCCTCACTTTCTCCACAGCGTTTTTGATAAGCCGCCTCTATCTCTAATTGCTCATCAATGCTGTTGGTGTGGGCAGCCTGAATGGCATTTTTTGTTAAGCTCAAACCCAGGGTAGGCCCATTGGCGAGTGATCCGGCCAGTGTGGTTGCCTGCTGCATTAGCTCGTTGTCCGGTACTGACTTCCATATCATGCCCCACTCTTCTGCTTTAGCGGCAGTTAACGGTGTGGCGGTCATGGCCAGGCCCTTAGCCCGCGCCTCGCCTAACAGATGCGTTAGTGACCAGGTACCACCACCGTCCGGAACCAGGCCGACTTTTGCGAAAGACTGGATGAATTTTGCGCTGTCTGCGGCCAGTACAATATCGCATGCCAGCGCTATGTTTACTCCCGCGCCGGCGGCAACACCGTTAACCGCGCAGACGACGGGACATTGCAGTGAACGGATAAGCCGTACCAGCGGATTATAAAATGTGGTAAGCGTATGACCGAGATCGGGCGGGCCATCCATTTTTGAGGGATCTCTGTCGCCGAGATCCTGCCCTGCACAAAAACCTCGCCCCGCGCCGGTGAGCAGGACCGCTCTGGCATCACTGTCTCTGGCTTGTTCCAGCGCCGCACGCAATGCCAGATGCATCTCTTCGGTAAAGCTGTTTAAGCGATCCGGCCGGTTGAGTGTAATTTTGTGCAGATCCTGAGTGGTCTCAATCACAATGGTGTTGCTCATCAATATTAACTCCCGATCAACGTTATCGTTAGATGTACTTAACAACATTCAGTACCACGAACCAGGATTAATGTCTGGCCTGATCATAGTCCCACACTACCTTATCTGACAACGGATAACACTGACAGGTAAGTACATAGCCCGCTTCAACCTCGTAGTCTTCAAGCGCGTGGTTGACCAGCATCTCTGTTTCACCCTCCACTACTTTGGCTTTACAGGTAGAGCAGACTCCCGCCTTGCAGGCATAGGGGGCGTCAAGCGTATTATCCAGACTCGCTTGCAGAAGGCTGGTATCGCGTTTCATTGTGAAGCTTCGGGTTTCACCATTTAACATTACCTGCGCCTGCAAACCTTCTTCACTACCGCCTTTACTGGCAACCGGTTTTTTGGCCCTGCCCGGCTGAGCGCCTGAAAAAAGCTCAAAGCGGATCTGCGATTTCTGCAGACCGTTTTCCTCAAGGGCAAGTGCGATAGCCTGCATCATGGGTTCAGGGCCGCAAATATAGCAACAGCTTACCGACCTGAGATCTATCCAGTGGTTAAATAACGCACTGCATTTTTCGGCATCAACACGGCCAGTGAACAAGTCAATGTCCTGTGATTCATCTTCGAGAATATGGACAATATTCAGCCGATGCATAAAGCGGTTTTTCAGATCCTCCAGCTCGTCGCGAAACATAATAGTATTGACGTTACGGTTGGCATAGACCAGTGTGAAACGTGCGTGGTCGCTTTCAGCGAGAGTGGTGCGGATAATTGATAGTACAGGCGTAATACCGGACCCACCGGCAAAACCAAGTAAGTGGGTATCATCAGTCAGCCCGTCACCTGAGTAGAATTTACCCATGGGCGACATGACTTCCAGCTTATCGCCAACTTTAAGATCAGTGTTAGCCCAGCTTGAGAATACTCCACCATCAACGCGCTTGATGCCCACCTTCAGTAATCTATCGTGCACGGCGGTACAAATAGAATAGGACCGACGAATCTCTTCGCCGTCAAACACACGCTTGAACGTAAGGTACTGACCGGGCACAAACTGAAACGCCGCTGTATTATCCGGTTGCAGCGTCACTACCACTGCTTCTCGAATTGTCTTGTGTATATCGGTTACGGTAACACTGTGAAACTGGGCCATAGGATTCTCATAGCGTAACAATCGGTATTAGTCAGAGACTGAAATATTCACAGTTTTTTAACACTGATCTTTGATTTAAAAATTCTCCGGGTGTTAATCCGACTGTCTTGTGATGAACACAAACGGTATAAATATATTGTTTTAAATGCACTTGAAATAATCAAAGGGTTCCAGGCAGCTTTTACAGCGCCATTGCGCCTTGCAGGGTGTTGAGCCAAACTGACTTATCTTTTCAACATCAACAGACTCACACCGTGGACAGCCCTCTGGCACACCAGTGGTACGCGGGGCAGCTATGCCATACCCCTTCAAATTCGCCCTGCCTTTGTCAGACAACCAGTCAGTTGTCCACACCGGTGCAATCTGCGTGCTGATGTTGATTTTATTAATCCCGTGCCTGCCAAGCTCTGTTTTAATATCTTCAGGTATCACAGACATTGCCGGGCACCCGCTGTAGGTTGGCGTTATAACAACGTCCAGCACATCATCGCGCCACTGAACATCACGCACAATGCCCAGATCAACAATAGAAATTACCGGTATTTCCGGATCGGGAACCGCATCCAGCCATTCCCGGATCTGTGCCACTGAAGCCTGATCATCTGCCATTGCCCATTGCCTTAACATAGTAAATTGCTACCAGACCGAGTTGGGATAGGAGCGCTGCAACACCTGCATAGTAGCCAGCATGTGCCCCAGATGCTCTTCGTGTCGCACTCCGTTTTTGCCACCCTTATGCACAAATGTACTGTCTGGTACCGCTAGTGTTGCTTTATTTAGTCTGGCCTGGACGGTGTCATTCCATTGCGCATGTATCAGCTTGAGGTCAGGAGCAATGGCGGCGTTGTGCATCGCAATGTCTGTTTCATCAGTGACAAACATTTCACCGGCGTAGGACCAGAGCCTGTCCAGAGCATCCTGCATGCGACGATGGCTTTCTTCTGTGCCATCACCCAGTGCAATCACGATGTCACTGGATCGCTCCAGATGATAACGTGCCTCCCTGCCGGACTTCGCTGCGATGTCTGCTACACGCTGATCGGCTGAACTCTCCAGCGCCTGCAGAAAAGGCACCTGATAAGCATCAAACAAAAACTGACGCATCATCGTGTGGCCGAAATCGCGATTGGGCTGTTCCAGTAACAACAGGTTTCTAAAGTCGGTGGCATCTCGCATGAAAGCCAGATCATTCGCGCTTCTGTCACGGCCTTCTAATTCAGCCGCATAGGCTAACCACATTTGCGTCTGACCGATCAGATCAAGCGCGGTATTGGCCAGAGCGATGTCTTCTTCGAGTGCGGGACCGGTGCCGCACCATTCAGACATACGGTGCCCCAGCACCAGGGCATTGTCACCCTGACGCAGTACAAATTCTAACAGGTGTCTACTATCAGCCGTTTGATTTGAATGAGTGATCACATTGGCCCCGCTTCATCGGGGATATCGTAGAAGGTCGGGTGGCGGTAGACTTTTGACTCTGACGGCTCATACATCGGGCCTTTTTCAGAAGGATCGGATGCGGTGATGTCTTTGGCCTGAACTACCCAGATGCTAACGCCTTCATTGCGGCGTGTGTAGACATCGCGTGCATTATTCATTGCCATTTTTTCGTCCGGCGCGTGCAGAGAACCAACATGACGGTGGCTCATACCATGCTGACCGCGTATAAAAACTTCCCATAATGGCCATTCATTTGCCATAGATTATACTCCTGCAGTGTGCCTGACCCGGCTGTGTTCAGGCGGCAGTTTGATTTGCATTTCTGCGTTTGTCGGCGTGAGCCATCATACCTTCACGCACCCATTCCCCATCGCTCCAGGCACGTTGACGGGTTTCCAGTCGATCCCTGTTGCAGGGGCCATTGCCCTTGAGCACTTCATAGAACTCTTCCCAGTCGGGTTCGCTGAAGTCGTACTGTTGCGTATCTTCATTAAAGGCCAGCTTGTCATCGGGGATTGTCAGCCCCAGAAACTCTGCCTGCGGGGCTGTCGCATTGACAAACCTTTGCCGCAGATCATCATTGCTGTCCATTTTAATTTTCCACGCCATTGACTGGGCGGAGTGAACGCTGTCTTTATCGGAAGGACCGAACATCATCAGTGACGGATACCAGAATCGGTTCAGGGCATCCTGCGCCATCTCCTTTTGTGCCACCGAGCCGTTGCACATGGTCATCATGATATGAAAACCCTGGCGCTGGTGAAAACTCTCTTCTTTGCAAATTCGCACCATTGCTCTCGCATAGGGTCCATACGATGTTCGTTGCAGCGGCACCTGGTTCATGATTGCCGCACCATCAACCAGCCAGCCCACTGCCCCCATGTCTGCCCAGGTCAGGGTTGGATAGTTAAAGATAGAGGAGTATTTCATTTTGCCGGTGTGCAGCATGTCGAATAATTCATCGCGGCTTACACCAAGGGTTTCTGCGGCACAATAGAGATAGAGACCGTGACCGGCTTCATCCTGAACTTTTGCCAGCAGGTTAGCCTTGCGTTCGAGTGTGGGAGCGCGTGTAATCCAGTTTCCCTCAGGTAGCTGGCCGACAATTTCCGAATGAGCGTGCTGACCTATTTGTCTGATCAGCGTTTTGCGGTACGCAGCCGGCATCCAGTCTTTTGGCTCTATTTTCTCACCGGCGTCAATACGTGACTGAAATGCACGCTCCTGCGCATCCATTTCCCCGGCAGTCTTAACGCCTTCGCCACTCGACTTAACCATTTGTGCATACATGTTAAATCTTCCTCGTTAACTCTGAATGGCCGTGATTAGCCTTGTAACACTCGATTCTAGTCGCCCGCGCCTTAACGTGTAGTTCACTAAGACGCCCTGTCAGCATTTTTCAGCATCAACTTACATACCGGGCACCACTGCCTGTACGGACAAACATCCAATTACACACCGGACACGGCAGTACACAGTATTTGTGTTTTGCAAACATTATATGTTACAAATTCTACTAATCAACATTTTTTCGTAACATATTGGTCATTTATCGGCTGCGGTGCGGCATAATTGACTACTGATAAGCTAGACGACCCGGCTATATTTAGCCACCCTGTAACCCGTCACCTTTGCCTGCCCGATGTTTTCAATTGCGGCAAACAGGCACTGAGGTGGTCGGACACTATGAACGTTTTAGGCGCGTAAACCAAACAACAGGTGGATATCCCAGTGCAAGATCTAACGCCCGCAAAAGACACACTCGACCCTATCGAAATGGCGTCGCGAGATGAAATTGAAGCGCTTCAGTTGGAACGCATGAAATGGTCACTGGCACACGCCTACGACAACGTCCCGCACTATAAGCAATGTTTTGACGCCGCAGGGGTACACCCCGGAGACCTGAAACAACTTTCAGACCTTGCAAGCTTTCCGTTCACCGTTAAATCTGATCTGCGCGACAACTACCCTTTCGGAATGTTTGCCGTACCCAGGGAACAAATACAACGCATACATGCATCATCCGGTACCACCGGCAAACCAACCGTTGTGGGCTACACGAAAAAAGATATCGACAACTGGGCCGAAGTGGTGGCCCGCTCCCTGCGCGCCGCCGGCACCCGCAGCGGTGATGTTGTGCATGTGGCTTACGGATATGGATTATTCACCGGCGGTCTTGGCGCGCACTATGGTGCTGAACGCCTGGCTTGCACCGTGGTACCTGTCTCCGGTGGCATGACCGACAGACAGGTTACCCTGATAGAAGATTTTGCTGCTACCACAATCATGGTTACACCATCCTACGCATTGTCGATACTGGATTCCTACAATGCTCAGGGTCTGGATCCACGGCAAAGCTCGCTACAAGTGGGCATCTTCGGCGCAGAACCATGGACCAATGCTATGCGTAGCGAGATTGAAAACGCTTTTGATATGCATGCCGTCGATATCTATGGTTTGTCGGAAGTAATGGGACCGGGTGTTGCCAGTGAATGCGTTGAAACAAAAGACGGACCTGTTATATGGGAGGATCACTTTTATCCTGAGGTGATCAATCCGGACACCGGTGAACTGGTGGCCGATGGCGAGATAGGTGAATTGGTTTTTACCTCATTAACCAAAGAAGCATTCCCGATTATTCGATACCGCACACGTGACCTCACCAGACTGCTGCCCGGAACCGCACGCTCTATGCGCCGCATGGAAAAAATAACCGGCCGCTCAGACGACATGATAATCCTGCGCGGCGTTAATGTATTCCCCACACAAGTTGAAGAACAGCTCATGAAGGTGGATGCGCTGGCACCACACTTTCAGATCGAACTACGCCGTGATAACAGACTCGACCAGATGACCATTCATGTAGAACCTGCAAACAACCTGGTTTCTACAGACGCCGGAGAGTCAGCCGCCGCTGATCTGACCCGCCGCATCAAGGACGTCATCGGCATTAGCGCCAACGTTCAGTTAGCAGACATTGAAGGTATACCCAGAAGTCAGGGGAAAGCAGTTCGTATTATAGATAATCGACCAGCATGACTTTTCATCGGTATGACATTTATAACAATGTAACCCTTCATCGGTGAAGTACCGGAGCACTGAATAAGGGTTATAAACTCTCGGATCTTTCACCTATAAAAAACGCAAACTCCATGCTGTTTTCTAATTAGCAAAGCATTAAAGTGTGCCACCATTATTTCCCGTCGAGGTGGCAGCGACGACTATGGATATTCGTACCTGGAGGAGGAAGATACGGTGACCATTAAGTGTTAACGATACTACCTGAACGCGATCACTGCGGATAGTGCTGAATATCTACCGGACCAGTGCGTAATATGCACAGCGATGCGTTTAGAATCTTACAAACGCAGCCGGAATCAAACAGCATAAAAGAATTTTTTACTACTGAGTGATTATTGAAATATATTCAAACCATATAGTATTCAAATGTATGTCAATTGACCGATGACCGAACTATATTGCCAGTAACATCAACCCATCATCACACAGGCAATTATATGAACTACTATACACGCCGTTTTATCAAGCCAGGAGATCTGAACGCCGCCAATCGATTGTTCGGCGGTCAGTTGTTGAGCTGGATTGACGAAGAAGCAGCAATCTTCGCTGCCTGTCAGATGAAACGAGATCATATCGTTACCAAGTATATCTCTGAAATTAACTTTATGAAGTCCAGTTGTGTCGGGGATATCATCGAGTTCGGCCTTGAACTGGCAGACGTGGGACGCACATCATTAACGCTTAAATGCCTTGTGAGAAACAAGAACACACGCGAAATCATCATCTCTATTGAGAAGATTGTGTTTGTAGCTATAGACGCTAACGGAAAACCGGAAGCGCATGGCCATGTGGCGCCGGCAGAGGCATTCCGCCAAACTGAAGTGGTTTAATACTCTGAAGCATCAAACTTAAGGTAGATCCATATTATCGGATTGACGGTAAAGAGTCATTCCGGTGACATCGATAGGGTGGCACACAAACTGTCACCGACGTCCCTGCAGCTAAGATAATCCTGTTCATTTACCGAACAGCTGTAAATCAACGCACGCACTG
>CAKZVB010000076.1 GCA_937922015.1 uncultured Granulosicoccaceae bacterium | reverse complement strand
GATCATTTGAGGCGCATAGTTGTTCATACGTAACGAAAATGATCGATAATTACTATCGCCTTGGGCGCACCGTCAGGGCGCGTTCGCAGTAGCAGAGGTTCTGCCGCGCAGGCTCCTGGATTCCACCACGGCTAAATCGCGCTCGCATCTTGCACTGTAAGCGGTTGCAGATCATCACCCAAACGTCACGGCCACACTACCACCCGGAGCACCCATTGAGAACTGACACGTTATCCCAACTGCGCATCGACTGGCTGGGAAACATTCGCGCTGATATTTTGGCGGGCCTGGTCGTAGCGCTGGCACTTATCCCGGAGGCGATCGCATTCTCCATCATTGCAGGTGTTGATCCGAAAGTCGGGCTGTACGCTTCATTTTCAATTGCCGTGATTACCGCGATTACCGGAGGTCGGCCCGGCATGATCTCAGCGGCCACCGCCGCAACCGCCGTATTGATGGGAAGCCTGGTCAGAGAGTACGGTCTGGAGTATCTGCTGGCAGCCACCGTGCTGGCCGGCCTGATACAAATTGTCGCGGGTATTTTTCGCCTGGGTTATGTGATGCGATTTATCTCGCGCTCGGTGATGACCGGATTCGTTAATGCCCTGGCGATACTTATATTCATGGCGCAGCTACCAGAGCTGATCAATGTACCCAAGCTGACCTATGTCATGGTGGCAGCCGGACTTGGTATTATTTATCTGTTGCCACGGGTGACTAACGCGGTGCCTTCACCACTGGTTTGCATCGTTGTGCTGACCATCATTTCAATTTTCATGGGGCTGGATTTACGCACGGTTGGCGATATGGGTGAACTGCCCTCCACCCTGCCGGTGTTCCTGCTGCCACAGATCCCGCTAACCCTTGACACCCTGTTCATCATCCTGCCGTACTCTGCCGCAGTTGCGGCGGTAGGTCTGCTGGAATCGCTGATGACGGCATCCATCGTTGATGAACTCACAGATACCAGCAGTAACAAAAACCGCGAGTGTATCGGTCAGGGGATCGCCAACACCGCCACCGGCTTTATTGGCGGCATGGCCGGTTGTGCAATGATCGGTCAGTCGATCATCAACGTTAAATCCGGCGGTCGGGGACGACTATCAACTCTGTGTGCAGGCGTATTTTTACTGCTCATGATTGTGTTTCTGGGCGACTGGGTAAAACAGATACCTATGGCAGCACTGGTGGCCATCATGATCATGGTATCAATTGGAACGTTCAGCTGGTCATCCATCAAACACCTCAGGGAGCACCCGCACAGTTCATCTATCGTGATGCTCGCCACCGTCATCGTGGTGGTAGCCACCCACAACCTTGCGATTGGCGTGCTGGTAGGTGTGCTGTTTTCAGGGATATTCTTTGCCTGGAAAATCGCCCAGTTGTTCCGGGTGACCTCAAAGCTGACTGAAGACGGCAAACAGCGCACCTATACCATTGAGGGACAACTATTTTTCGCATCTGTTGAAGATTTTAATGCCTCCTTTGACTTCAAAGAGGCGCTGGAGAAGGTCACCATTGACCTGACGCACGCACACATCTGGGACATCTCAAGTGTCGCCGCGCTCGATATGGTAGTGTTGAAGTTTCGCCGCGAGGGAGCGGAAGTCGAATTGGTCGGGTTGAATGAAGCCAGTGAAACCATCGTCGATAAACTAGGGGTTCATGACGAACCAGGCGCACTTGAACGCATGATGGGGCACTAGAATAATGAAAAACGTACTGGCTTTTGTCGACGGTTCAAAATACTCACAAAGTGTCTGCGACCACGCCGCATGGATCGCCGCCCGCAGTGATGCCAAACTGGAGTTGCTGCACGTACTGGGCAGGCGCGAAGGTGCTGCAGATAAGTCAGACTTAAGCGGCAGCATTGGTCTGGGCGCCCGCACCGCACTGCTGGAGGAACTGGCAGAAATTGATGGTCAGAAAGCACGCCTGGTCAACAAACGCGGCCGAGCCATTCTTGACGACGCCACCGACCGCGTAAAAGCACTTGGTGTGAAAGAAGTAACCGCCATCCTGCGCAACGGGCAGTTTATCCGTACCATGGAAGAGTTCGAATCAAACGCTGACCTGCTGGTCATCGGTAAACGCGGCGAAGCGTCTAATTTCGACATGGAACACCTGGGCTCCAACCTGGAGCGTGTAGTGCGGGCAACGCGTAAACCGGTATTGGTGGCCTCTCGTGCGTTTGAGCCCATCAATCGAATGCTGATCGCGTTCGACGGCGGTGCCAGCGCCATTAAAGCGGTAGAGGAAATCTGCGCCAGCGGCGTATTCACCGGGCTGGATTGCCTGCTGCTAACCGCCGGCACCGACGATACCAAAACCTCCAAACGCATGCAGGGTGCCGCAGCTCTACTTCGGGAAGCCGGTTTTAGCGTGGACACTCAGGTGAGAACAGGTCAGCCGGAAGAAGTAATTACCAATGCCGTGGCAACCGAAAACATCAACCTGCTGGTGATGGGTGCTTACGGGCATTCACGCATCCGCAATCTGATTATCGGGTCAACTACTACCGAGATGGTAAGGTCCTGCAAGATTCCGGTGATGTTGTTTCGATAGCAAGTAACAGGCGGTTCTGCGTCAGGAGCCGACTACGGTCGAGCCTCTGCGGGATGGATATTCTCAGTCAACGCTTATATTCACCATCAGACGAAATAAACACCCGTAGCCGGCAAAGAAAAGCTCGTAGATAATGCGGGCCGGATCCGCGTCAACCTACTTGCTGCAATCCTTAAAACACAATACTCACAATTTTTCGTCCCGGATACCACAACACTCCATGCCGGGGCTGATATCATCAGACCATGAATACACGCACGCTGGAACACTTTGTATCGCTCGCTAACTACCTGCACTTCGGCCATGCAGCCAATGCATCAAATATCAGTGTGTCTGCACTCTCCCGCAATATTCGCCAGCTCGAAGACGAAGTAGGCGTGACCTTGTTCGAGCGTGACAATCGCTCGGTTGCGTTGACCGCCAAAGGGGTTATCTTTCTGGACTATGCGCGCGAGCTGCTGACTCAATGGACTGGTATCTGCGACGAGCTTGCCGATCAATCAGCGCAATTGTCTGGCGAGATCAGTCTGTATTGTTCGGTGACCGCCAGCCACAGCATTCTATTTGATCTGCTCAACCGGTTCCGACCTGACTACCCGGGTATAGAAATCAAGCTGCATACCGGTGACCCGGATCATGCTATCGAACGGGTGACCGCAGGCGATGAGCAGATAGCCATTGCCGCACAACCGGACTCGCTTCCGCGTGGTGTTGTATTTAAACCGATTGTACTATCACCGCTGCTGTTTATCGGGCCGGCTAAACAACATGTACACATGCCAAAGGGGATACCGTCAACCGCGCAGCAGTGGTCACAGGTGCCAATGATTTTATCTGAGGGCGGTATTGCGCGTCGCCGCATGAACGCCTGGTTTAAACAGCGTGGTATCAAGCCCCGCATTTACGCACAAGTAGCAGGCAATGAAGCGATAGTCAGTATGGTAAGCCTTGGACTGGGCATTGGTGTGGTACCGCAGCTGGTGCTCGATAACAGTCCATTGTCAAAAGAAGTTGTGGTACTAAGTGTCAAACCCGGTTTGCAGCCTTATAACGTTGGCATGGTCACTCGCAAAAAAAACCTGGCTAATCCTCTGGTCAATGCTTTCTGGCAACTTATTAGCTAAGACATCAGTTGCGTAATACAAGGTGGTATTAATAGTGTAGTAGTCTGATACCAGTAACTTCCGCACAGCCACTACACCCGCGTTGTAAGATGAACATTCAGATTCACCCCACAAGCTGCACCGTCAATGAAAGATAACACCAAGGCCATTTTATTTGCTTTACTTGCGTTCGGGTTATTCTCAACGCACGATATCGTGATAAAAACACTGGGGGGAACCTATTCCCCTTTTCAATTGGTATTTTTCAGTGTGCTTATGGGCTTTCCACTGGTCACCATGCAATTGCTTGGCGACAAAACAGTCGACACACTCATACCCAAATACCCGTTGATTACCTTGTCCAGAACTGTTGTGGTGGTGATCGGCGGTGTCTGTGCTTTCTATGCGTTCTCAAACCTGCCTCTTGCACAAACGTATGCCATCATTTTTGCGATGCCCCTGCTTATCACCATAATGGCAGTTCCGATCCTTGGAGAGCACGTAGGGATAATGCGTGGTTTCGCTGTATTAGCAGGACTTGGTGGTGTTTTTGTCGTTCTACAGCCCGGCCAGACAGACTTAACACTGGCACATGGTGCTGCCCTGCTGTGCGCTTTCTGCGGTGCTTACGCGTCAGTCGTGGTGCGAAAGATAGGACGCGAAGAACGAAGCGTGGTATTGATCATCTACCCGATGGTTGCCAATTTTTTTATCATGGCCCTGCTGATGCCATCGACCTATAAGCCAATGCCGATACAGGATCTGGGTTTCATGTTCCTCACTGCTGCCTTCGCACTTATGGCCAACTTTTGCCTGATAAAAGCCTACCGCCTGGCAGAAGCCGCGGTTATCGCTCCGATGCAGTATTCCCAAATCTTATGGGCCGTTCTCTACGGTGCGCTTTTCTTCAATGAATCCATAAACTGGAACACCATCCTTGGCGCTGCCATCATTATATCAAGCGGGCTCTTTATCGTCGCACGCGAGAACAGCGGCAAGTCAATCAACAGCCCGGTAACAAAGAACCGCACAAGATTTGCCACCCCCAGTGCGCCACCCTTAAGCTCACTGCTAAGATTCCGCTTCGGCAACACAAAGACAAAATCACAACAGGAAAACTAAAATAGCAGCGCACTTAAACAGCAAGTCAGAGCCGATCAAATAACTGGTGGCGTGCAAGAGCCGGCGAAAGCCAATTCGCAAAGCGCTACAAGCGCTATGATCTCAAACAAAGCGAAAATACTGCAGGACCTCCTCACCAACAGCGCTGCCGGTTCAGAAGACGGAAATCTGAGGACAGAAGACGGACCTGGCTGTGTGTATCAGTCCTTCGTGCACTACAAGCGCTGTGATCTAAAAACAAAGTGGTGAACAACCGGACCGCCCCGATAACAGCATCTGCCGGTTCAGAAGACGGAAATCTGAGGACAGAAGACGGACCTGGTTGTGTATATCAGTCCTTCGCGCGCTAC
>CAKZVB010000075.1 GCA_937922015.1 uncultured Granulosicoccaceae bacterium | reverse complement strand
GGGACTGTTTTTCCCGACACCAAACAACTTAGTACAGGGCATAAGAACAATTGTCAGGTTTTTTATAATTGATTCAGGACAAAACAGCTAAGATGAAAATCAAGAGAAACCCGGCCGCCATCCACGCCCCCCTTTCCACCTACAGTCATCAAATAGAACTTCACGCTGAGTCAAGATTGTTGGCGATCTCCGGACAAATCGGGGTTGACCGGGAAGGTTCAATGACTGCCGGGTTTGCAATGCAACTCGAACAGGCGTGGGCGAATGTCCGTGAGAATTTAATCGCGGCCAATATGACAGAAGATGACATTGTAAAACTCACGGTATACCTTGTGCCGGATAGCGTGGGGACTGCAGAGCGTCGTAAGTTGTTCTCAGAGCTATTCAGTTCAATTGCTCCATGCATGACGGTACTTTACGTGGCCGCACTTGGAGATCCGTCCATGCTGGTAGAGCTTGATGTATGGGCGTCAGCTGCCTAAAATAACCTTATAGTGAAAGACAGACGAATCAGTAAAACACTCCAGGCATTGGAAGACAGCATGTTGCGACTGATGCTTAAGTATCCGTGGGAGAAAATCACCGTACTTTCAATTTGCACAGAATCAAACGTTTCTCGAACCACCTTCTATTCGCATTTTCGTGACAAAGACGCTTTGCTGGAGTTTGGATTTGAGCGCATGCGGGTGAGACTGAGTGAAGCAGATCTGGGGCAGCTTGGTTCACGATACAAGGGTTTCAGGTTCCTGCCGCTACTGCTGGAACATGTGTACAGCAATCACCGGCTATTTTACCAGAACAATACGACATATAGCGGTTATCCGGTAGCAGTAAGGTTCCAGAGACTGGTGAGAGGACTGGTACAGTCAGAGCTAAATCTATTAAATTTTCAGCAAAAATATAATTCACTGGAGATAGCGTTCATCAGCAGTGGCGTTATGGCTGTTTTGGTTGAGTGGGCAGGTTCGGATTGTGACAGGCCGATAACACAGGTTGTTGAAATGGTCGATAAATTGGTTGACTTGAAGTAGCGATTATTGCTGTGTTCATCCGCTGCGTAACTGAAATTGCCCTCGTGCCGACTTGCTCACCACGCCTTGCTTGTTCAATTTTGCCAGAGTGCGATACACAGTCTCTGGTGCGAGTCCGATAGCTTCTGCAAAGGATGTTATGTCGTCGATCAGCAGCCCGTCATTTAGCGCTGCGATAATGCGTTCATCAGCAGCCCTGATGGATAATAATTCTACACGACGCCTGCCGTCCTGAATCTGTGAGGCAAAGCGAGACGCCATGGTAAGGGTGAAATCGATATCTGTTGTGAGTAACTGCAGTATCGCTGATCGACTGCATTCAATAGCCAGTGCTTCGCGGGCGGCGATCGCCGTACAGTGATATTTGTCTGAGAACAATGATGCCTCGGCGAAGGTGTCGCCTGATCGTGCCCGATGAATTATAACGTCATGGCCGGATTTGGTGGTTCGCTTTAAATCAATGGTTCCGGATACCAGAAAAAACAATCCGGTTGTCGCATTGTCTTGAACAAACAAAGTTTCACCACGCGCTAACGTCCGGTGAACCTGATCTTTCCGGTCCAGTGCATCAAGGGGTGCAGGCAGCTTATCGATAGACATGACTCAAATCATATTCGAATAGCGCTGGTAAACCTATAGTAAGTTTCATACCAACCAGAGCTACTTGTTATGCCATATCGATTAATTACACTGGGTAGTGTTTTGACAGCACTTGTGTCGCTCTCGTTACTAGCCGTTGAAAAACACACTGGTCATACGCCCGGCATGAATCACCGCAGCATGACGGGTAACGCTGCAGCACTTGAGCAGGGCGGGCAAGCGGCATTTTCCGCATTGATAGAAATAGTGGCTTTGCTGGAAGCGGATCCCGAAACTGATTGGGAGGCCGTTGATATTGATGCTCTGCGTGCCCATCTGTTGGACATGAATCACCTGATTCTCAATACCGGGGCGTCAAAATCAGTGATAGCTGATGACCGGATTCGTTTTGATATTCAGGGAACCGCGGCAGCCATACCCTCCATCCACCGCATGGTGGTGGCACATTCCCGCTTCATCGAGCAATCGAGAGGATGGGTGATCGAACCCCGTCTCACAGATGATGGCGCGACGATAGTTATTACCGTTAACGATGCCGTTGCCCTGAGCCAGCTCAATGGTCTGGGTTTCTATGGGTTTATGTCACTGGATTCACATCACCAGGCTCATCATTTTCAAATGGCGCTCGGCCACTCCCACTAATTTAGTTAATTCACCAGTGCTCTTGACCTTCCAGTAACTGGATACTTTAATCTCCACACGATGAACCAACATATCGTGTGGGATTTCAAGTGAGCACTGACCAGTCACTGATATTGCAGATTGAAGGGATGAGCTGTGCCTCCTGCGTCGGGCGGGTAGAGAACGCCCTCACTTCAGTGCAGGGGGTTAGCAGTGCGGTGGTAAATCTTGCCAATGAAACAGCGCTGATCAGCCATAACAGCTCGATGGATGTACGGGAATTGACCGGCTTGTTGGTCGATGCCGGTTACCCGGCGGCGGCAGAGACGGTAACACTTGAGATCGAAGGGATGAACTGTGCCTCCTGCGTCGGTCGACTCGAGAAGGCGTTAGTAGCGGGAAAGGGGGTTTTACAGGCGTCGGTCAATCTGGCTGCCGAAACCGCTCAAATCTCTTACCTGAGCGGCGTCACAAGCCTTGCTGAACTTACCGCGCTGACTATTGATGCCGGATATCCCGGTAGCCTGCCGTCCGGCCATCAGCAAGTAAAAGAGGATCGCAAAGCTGCGGGGATCTCCCGTCTCGCTAAGCAGACAATGCTCGCCGCGGCACTTGCCTTGCCGGTGTTTGTCATCGAGATGGGCAGCCACCTGATCCCCGGTATGCATGAACTGATCGGCAACACCATTGGCATGCAAAACAGCCGGTGGCTGCAATTTGTTCTCACAACAATTATCCTGCTCGGTCCGGGGCTGGCGTTTT
Source organism: uncultured Granulosicoccaceae bacterium (assembly GCA_937922015.1). Classification (GTDB taxonomy): domain Bacteria; phylum Pseudomonadota; class Gammaproteobacteria; order Granulosicoccales; family Granulosicoccaceae. Next base: position 11,648 of record CAKZVB010000075.1, on the reverse strand, counting down.
ACACCAAAGGCTTTCCGGCGTTGTTGAAAGGTGCACCGGACATGAATTCACTGGTGGCTCTGGGCACGTCAGCGGCTTATGGCTTTTCACTGGTGTCGACCTTTGCACCTCACTGGCTGCCCGCCGGTACTGCCAATGTCTATTTCGAAGCAGCAGCCGTTATTGTGGTGCTTATCCTGTTAGGGCGATATCTGGAGGCGCGTGCGAAAGGGCGTACCGGTGCGGCAATTAAAAAACTGCTCGGGCTACAGGCGAAAACCGCGCGCGTTGAACGTGATGGTGCGGTGGTGGAAATCGCACTGGAGAAGATCGTCACGGATGACATCATCCACGTGCGCCCCGGTGAAAAGGTGGCGGTGGATGGCAGTGTGATATCGGGATCATCTTATGTGGATGAAAGCATGCTCACCGGTGAACCCGTTCCGGTCGGAAAAAAACAGGGCGATGATGTGGTCGGTGGCACCGTGAACGGCACCGGGGCATTGACAGTTCGTGCCACCAGAGTAGGCAGTGATACCCGACTGGCACAGATCATTGCACTGGTTGAACAAGCACAGGGAGCAAAGTTGCCTGTTCAGGGTCTGGTAGACAGGATTACCGCATGGTTTGTACCGGCGGTCATTGTCGCGGCCTTGTTAACGATCACGGTGTGGATGTTATTCGGACCACAACCGGCACTGAGTCTCGCGCTGGTCGCCGGCGTTGCCGTGCTGATCATCGCTTGTCCGTGTGCCATGGGGCTGGCGACGCCTACGTCCATCATGGTAGGTACCGGACGTGCTGCAGAGTTGGGCGTTTTATTTCGCAAGGGCGATGCTCTGCAAATGCTGCAGGAGACAACCGTTGTTGCATTGGATAAAACCGGTACCCTGACAAAGGGCCATCCTGAAATGACTGACTTTATCGTGGCCAGTAGCTTCAACGAAGACGATGTCATGCAGTTGGTGGCTTCGGTAGAGACGCTGTCCGAACACCCCGTGGCAGAAGCGATAGTACGTGCGGCGGCGGCAAGGCACCTTGAGGTGTTCAAAGTGCAGGACTTCAACTCAGTGACAGGTTACGGCGTGCGGGCACAGGTGGCTGGCAAAAGTGTGCTCATCGGTGCCGATCGATACCTGCAGCGAGAAGGCGTTTCACTGGGTGCACTTGAAACCGACGGAACACTTCTGGGAAAGGCCGGCAAGACCCCGCTATACGCCGCTGTCAACGGCAAAGCAGCGGCGGTGATCGCCGTCGCTGATCCGATCAAAAAAACCACACCGGCAGCAATTAAAGCACTCCATGATCTGGGGCTGAAAGTCGCCATGATTACCGGTGACAATGAAGGTACCGCCAATGCCATAGCCAGCGAGTTGGGTATCAGGCATGTCATTGCCCAGGTGCCGCCGGAGGGCAAGGTGATGGCGCTGGAAAAGCTGCGCGGCGACAATGAAAAGCTGGCGTTTGTCGGAGACGGTGTCAATGACGCCCCGGCACTGGCGGTTGCCGATGTCGGTATCGCGATCGGCAGCGGTACCGATGTGGCCATAGAGGCAGCAGATGTTGTATTGATGTCCGGTGATTTGAAAGGGGTGGTCAATGCCTTCGACATCAGCCGGCAAACGATGCGCAATATCCGTCAGAATTTATTCTGGGCCTTTGCGTATAATATTTTGTTAATACCCGTGGCGGCCGGTATTCTATACCCGTTTAACGGTATGATGTTGTCACCCGTACTGGCAGCGGCCGCCATGTCATTGTCCAGCGTATTTGTACTCAGCAATGCCTTACGATTGCGCTATATAACACCGCTTCTGAAAGAGCAGGGCGCAGAGGCGGTGTAGCGTGACGTCAACCCGACCAAGGTTTCGCCAATGAACATTAAAGACGCTGCACTACACTCCGGGCTTCCGGCGAAAACTATTCGCTACTATGATGAGATCGGTCTGGTGACACCGCCGCGCGATTCAAACGGATACCGCGCCTTTCAGGAAACAGAATTGCACCAGCTGGTGTTTGTTGCACATGCCAGAGCACTGGGGTTCACGATAGAAGATTGCCGCGCCCTGTTAACGCTTTATAAAGACGATCAGCGTGCCAGCGCCGATGTAAAACGCATCGCCAAAGAACACCTGAAACAGATCGAAACCAAAATCTCCGATCTGCAAACGATGCGTGATACGTTGTCCCATTTGATTGATGAATGCAACGGCGATCAACGGCCCGATTGTCCTATTCTTGATAACTTCCGCCAACTATAAAACTGCTGTCTTCACTATGTTTAAATTCGCAATTACTTTGGTTCCCGCGCTGGCCTGGCTTGTCGCTGCAGCGGCGATGGGATGGCTGGCATGGACCATCTGGTCGGCTTCAGAAAACGCGGGCATTCTTGAATACGGTTTGATGGCATTTGCCGTAATCGGGGCAGGTTTGAGTCTCAAGGCGGCGTACCGGGAGGGCAACAGTGCAAGGGTCGCCTATCGGGATGGCAGCGCTTTCTGGGTACCGGAGGAGCCGGAATCTCAAGTCATTGGCGCAAAGGCCGGCAACCGGTATCCGATGACAGAGACTCAAATTGATCACGTCAAAAATGTATTGGCGGCACTGTCAGAAGCGGGGCTGTTGAACGAAGAAGGCCATATAGCGCTTATCGCGGAGATGGAGCATGAAGGCTTCGGCGATGACATCGCGGCCTGTGAAACACTCTTAAGTCTGCGCAGCCTGTTCCAGGAACATGACATGGAATTTGACTCAATGGTGTTTACTGACGAGCACGTAGAGGTCAGTGAGGAAGGCCTGAAATACCTTACGCAGAAGCTGCTGGCCATTGCCGGCTGCACTGTTACCACTGATGATATAACGATTAAATGGCCGGAAGCGGCGGCAGACAACGGCCTGGTTGAAATAAACATAAACGACGTCGTGCATGAAATTCGCTGTGACTTCCACGGGAAATACACACCCGATGGCCTGATCGAAGGCATCGCCGAATTGACGCAGCGTGAGGTACAGAAGAATGGTGAGTATCTATATTGGGAAAACCTGGATAGCTCTCTGCTTGTCGCATGTATGACGCCCGAGGCCGCAAGGGGTTTTAATTCCACCATGGAATCCCTTGACGATCCATTTCGGTTTGAACCTGTGCATCCCGATAGCTTATAGCTTCTCTGGAAAGTTCGGTAACACGGATCGAATCCACAGACGCCATAGCAGCGTTAAAGCACTAGGCAGCCTGCTGCCTTGCCGTCAGGGCCCAGATACCGGCGGCTGTAAGCATTGAACCACCAGCTAAGTTGAAACGTTTATTAGCCCTGGGTGAACGTAATATACGCCTGGCCGTAGCTGCGAACACCGCATACATAGTCGCATTCATTGTTGCCAGAAATACGAACGTAACTGAGAGAATCCATAGCTGAGGTACTACTGGTTCGGCGCTATTAATAAACTGCGGTAGAAATGCGACAAAGAAAATTATCCCCTTGGGATTAAGTGCCGTCACTAACCAGGTGTTCGCAAATAACTTCCACCTCGAACCCGGTATTTCAGGGGCAGTCGCAACAGTTGTTGTTATTCCTGACCTCAGAAGTGTTATTCCAAGATAAATCAGGTAGAGTCCGCCAATCCATTTGACAGCAGTAAACCAGAAAGCCGAAGCAGCGAGTAGTGCGCCCAGACCCAGAAGAGACAGCGCCAGGGCTGTTGAATCGCCTAACGCCACAGCAACTACCAGGGGAATATTCGCCCGCTTTCCATGTGCCACAGAATAACTAATGACAGTCAAAATTGTCGGTCCTGGAATTAGCAGCAACACGATTGATGCCGCAGCAAATGCGAGCCAGAGTTCAAATGTCATTGGAGTGATTCAACTACAGGGTTGGGGATCGTCCACTCACTTTAATATTGCGAGTAGACAGCCGTGTCTCCGGATTCGGTAAACGACAATACCGCATAGTCCTTTGGAGTGCGGCTCGCCATACCGGGAGACATCATTGGCATACCCGGAGCGGTGAGGCCTTTGATATCTGATGGCTTTTCGCGTAACAGTCTGTCTATGTCGTTAGCCGGAACATGCCCCTCGACAATATAGCCATCGACAATTGCTGTATGGCATGAGTGCAGGGCAGGGTCCGGTATACCGAATTTTGTTTTAATCGAGTCCATGTCATCATGATCGATTGCGGTAACAGAAAATCCTTCTTCTTCAAGATACGTTACCCACTCTTTACAGCACCCGCACGTTGCACTTTTATAAACGGTGAGATGTGCTTTAGAGGCGACTGTGCTTAAGGTGCTTAAAGTTGCGGTTGCATCAGTTGACGCAGTGTTCTGATCACCACAACCGGCCAGAGCTGTCATTGCTGCAACGATGCCGAAAATACCAATGTTCATTGTCATTAGAGTTATCTCTGAATTTCCGTTGTCAGTATTGTACTGCTTATTTAAAAAGCTTATCTAAAAGTGATGTGCTCTTTTTTTTGTGTGGCCTGAATTCATCGCTTGAAGTGCCGTTGACTCTGTCCTGCCACTCCCTTTGCTCTTCCGGCCAGGTGTTTTTAATAAACGACAACACGGCGATTATTTCTTCGTCACTCAGGATGTCTTTGTAAACCGGCATTGCCGTCTTGTATTCCGGGTCACCGATTACCACTGCCGGGCCAAACTTTGTAATTTCAAATAACAGATCATCAGCGTGATGCCAGGTATGACCTGAGGCATCATGAGGCGGTGCCGGCAATAGACCATTAGCGTCGCGTGTTCGCCAGTCTGCTTGGCCTTCAAGAAATTTTCCATGACAGGAAGCGCACTGAGCGTGGTACACCACTTCTCCCGCTTGCACTATGGCTAAGTCGTCCGCCTTTAGTGTGGTTAGCACACCGTCGGTACCGTCTGAAGCAATGGCGATATTGACTATCAAAGCCATGGCAGACAACAGTGGATATTTTATTAGCTTATGCATGTGGAACAGCCACTGCTGTCGAATAGATTGTAAAGGTTATTCATGAGATTTTTACCAGTGCGCCCAATCCTGCCGCATGATGCTCCAGCGCGTGGCAATGAAACAACCACTCACCGGGATTGTCCGCCACAAAAGCAAATTTCATTGTTTGCCTGGGCATCACTAACGGACTGTCAACCCAGCGCGGTTCAGATAGCGCCTTCCCGTCAATGGACAGTAACTTCATGTGATGACCATGCAAGTGCATCGGGTGCGGGAAGGCCGTTTCGTTGCGAATGGTCAGTATTATCGAGCTACCTTGTTTAGTATCTATTAACGGTGGCATCCTGAGCTTGTTACCCACCACATCATTAATTGCCCAGACGTAGCCCTGTTGGGCGACTTTCCTCAGGCTCATCCATTCGCCATCCAGTTTGGCACGCTGCAGGCCACCCATGGCACCACCGGCGATGGTGACTACATGGGCAGTAGCATTGGCCAGATCCGGCTCGGGAATCAACGATGGTGGAAGATTGATCGCGCTGTCCAGTGGTTGATCTCTCAGTGGTGATTGTTCGTAGACAAACTGCGTTAGATCATACGATTGGCGGTAGAAATTATCGACTACCGGCATTTTTGATCCGGGATCGCCTGTCATATCGAGTATCAGATCTACCCGTCCGGCGGCCCCTATAACAATAGTTTCATCAGTCACGTAGGGAGTAACGGATTGCCCGTCTATTGCGATCACCGATGGTTTGAGATCACCGAAGGACAGCGAAAAATTCCGTGCGTTTGAGGCGTTGATCAATCGCAGGCGAATACGTTCGCCGGTGCGTACTTTGACAACATCTCTGAAGCGACCGTTAACCGTGGGTACATTACCGATACGGCCGGCGTGTGAACGGTCGTGTCCATTGCCAAAGTCGCCGCTGATTGATGCGTCGTCAAGCAGGCGCCAGTCATCGATCATCCAGGTCAGATCCCGATCAACAACCGGTGGCGTAGTCTCATCGATGATTAGCGGGCCATATAAACCACGCCCAATCTGTTCATAGGCGTTAACGTGAGAGTGGTACCAGTAGGTGCCTGAATCCGGCGGCGTAAACTGATAGTGAAAGGACTCACCGGGCGCTATCGCAGGCTGCGTCAGTCCGGCAACACCATCCATAGCGTTAGGCAGCCGGATTCCATGCCAGTGTACGGCGGTAGGAACCTCCAGTGCGTTATGTATCGTGGCATCTACTGATTGCCCGAGACGGAGGCGGATAGGTGTGCCGGGTACCTCGCCATTAAAACCCCACACATCGGTTGCCGGAAAATCCGGACCGACAATATTTGTCTGGCCCGGTTGCGCAGTAACGTCAATGACGGTGGATGCTGTGTCGGCTGTCAGTGCTGCGGGAAAAACGCCGCTCAAAGTGGTGATGCCGCCTGCCTGCAGAAATAACCGCCTGTTCATTTTTGCTCCCGAGATTGAAAACCTTAACTAATATGGGGATTTACGAAGACGATACCGAGATTGTGCCTTTCATGCCTGCATCAAAATGGCCGGGTAAAAGACAGCCAAATTCAAATTCTCCAGCCTGTGAAAATTTCCAGACGATTTCCATGTCTTTACCGGGATCGACATGTGCCATGTAAGGTTCTTCATGTTCCATACCAGGGAACTTCATCATCAATGCTGCATGCTCTGTCAGTGACTCATTAGTGCCCAAAACAAACTCGTGTTGCAATGCACCTGCATTGGTCACAACAAAACGCACGACATCACCCTGGCTTATTTTTATTGAGTCAGGACTAAATCGCATGGTGTCTGCCATGGAAATTTCAATCGTGTGAGTGGGTTCCATTCCCGGTACGTATTCCCCGAATACTTCTGATGTGGCATCGTACTCTGCGACTTCCGCTTTGTGCTCTTTCTTTCCATGTGCATATACTATAGATGTTGTGATACTGGCTGCCACTGCCACTGCCACTGCCACTGCCAAAATGGATTTATTAGCTGATTTCATAGATCACCTGTTTATTAGTTATCGCGTACCCTGATTAAGGGTAAATGGTCGAATAGTTTTTATTCTTTGCTTGACTCTATGGCTACGATGTACATTTTGCCATCCCGTTCTTCGACCGTAAAATTAACCTTGTCTCCTTTTTTCATCTCGGCAACAAGTGCATCGTCGTCGATACGAAAAACCATCGTCATGCCCGGCATGTCCAGGTTTGGAATTTCCTCGTGCTTAATGGTGATTTTGCCTGGTTTGACTTTTTTAATTTCGCCAGTAACCAGTGGCAGATCACCGTCTGCAAATGCCGTTGTGGTTGAAGCAAGCATAGTTACAATTGATGCTGTCAGAACAAGAAGTCTAATAAATTTCATTGATGTTATCCTCTCTGTATTACCTGGCGAAGCAGGGTAGTGGATGTGAGTGCGTTGTAGCTTACAGTGTTTTCTTTTCAATACCGATAATACTGACCTCAACCGGCTGATCTGTCTTGATTGCCCTTGGCATTGATTGCCCTGATGTTCCTGCAGACCGACTGACAACAGGCACGTCTTCACCCAGGTACTCAAACGCAACGGTACCTTCGGGGTGCTCGTACCAGCCCGGATCAGAGTAGTCGCCCGGCGCCTGATCTTTGCGAACTTTTAACATCGAAAACATGCCTCCCATTTCTACGGACCCAAATGGCCCTTCGCCGGTCATCATCGGTACGGTGTTGTCTGGCAGCGGCATTTCCATTTCCGCCATGTCGGCCATACCTCGCTCACTCATCACCATGTAGTCGGGGATCAGGTCAGTAATCTGTTTAGCCACGTTGGAGTGATCAATACCAATCAGTGTAGGGACGTCGTGGCCCATCGCATTCATCGTATGATGGCTTTTATGACAATGAAAAGCCCAGTCGCCTTCTTCATCGGCTAAAAAGTCAATCTGCCGCATTTGCCCTACTGCAACATCGGTGGTTACCTCCGGCCATCTGGAACCCGGAGTGGTAGGACCGCCGTCGGTGCCACTAACCACAAACTCATGACCGTGCAGGTGAATAGGGTGGTTAGTCATTGTGAGATTACCGATACGCACTCTGACTTTGTCGTTTTTACGTACATTCAAGGAATCTATTCCCGGAAAAATGCGGCTATTCCACGCCCAGAGATTGAAATCGAGCATGGTCATGACTTTGGGTGTTGCGCTGCCCGGGTCTATGTCGTATCCCGCTAACAGGATACAAAAGTCCCGATCGACCGCTTCGCTTTCTATGTGGTTTTTAGGATGAGTGACCCATGAACCCATCATGCCCATCGCCATCTGCGTCATTTCATCACCGTGAGGGTGATACATAAACGTGCCGTGCCTGCGAGCGGTAAATTCGTAGACAAACGTCTTTCCTGAAGGTATGCCTGGTTGGTTCAAGCCGGTAACACCGTCCATTCCATTTGGTAGTCGTTGCCCATGCCAATGTACACTGGTGTGCTCGGGCAAGTGGTTGGTGACGAATATTCGAACTTTGTCTCCTTCAACCACCTCAATGGTGGGGCCGGGTGACTGACCGTTGTAGCCCCACAAATGTGCGGTAAAGTCCTCGGCCATTTCTCGCAATACCGGTTCGGCAACCAGATGAAATTCCTTCACGCCTTTGTTCATTCGCCACGGCAGCGTCCAGCCGTTTGGTGTGACTACCGGGTTGTAAGGACGCCCGTCGGGCGGTGATAATGGTGGCATTGTGTCAACCGAATCCTGATGTACGATCTCCGGTAAACCGGCCAATGTGCTTTTGGGAACAGAGGTCGCAGCAACAGCTGCACCGGCAATGCCTGCATGGGTGAGAAACTGTCTTCTTGATGTCATCGTGGTCTCCGGAAAGCAATTAACCCGCATTGTTCACAAGGATTCGCCATTAAGCGGCCAAGTTGATCAAAATAGGGGTGCAAAACAGGTCGCTTGATCGAGCGTTAATTTCGAACAAGCGGTTTTCAATGTTCTTCTCCACCACTGGTATCGCCGCCACCGGACATTGCAATGGTGATTGCAGCAGGCATACCCGTCATAGAAGAGCGTAATGCCGCATCAGCCAACCAGAATTGCGCCGCTGCTTCGATAGAGGATTGTACAGTTTCAATTTGCGCGCGTGAATCGGCCAGTAATTCAAACACACCGATAATCATGCCGTTATAGTTGAGTACATTTTCTTCGGAAATGAGCTGTTGCAGTGGCACCACCTCATCTCGATAGTGCTTTGCCACATCGAAGGCAGACCGGTAAGCAGAATAGGATTCACGTAAGTGTGAGATCGCTGATCGGGTAACACTTTCAAGGTGACTGCTGGCGGCCAGTGATGTTGCATTTAGCTGATTGCGCACCTGAGCTATGCTGGTAAATATCGGCAGTTCCAAACCCAGTTCATAACCCTTAATGGTCTCTCGTTCATCATCCGTCCAAACGGTATTTCTGATGCCGGTAATTTCAACATCAGTTACTTCTCCAAGCAGTTGTATGCCCTGTTGCCGGGTAGCCATCTGCAGTTGTGCGATGGCCAGATTGACATCCAGCCGACTGTCTGGCGAGACTGACGCCACTGTATCTTCTGAAATAGGAGTATCGGGCAGATCAGGCAGGCGATTCGGTAACGTTAATAGTTCTGCTTGTTGCTGGTCCAGGCCAAGTAATCGCACTAACGCTTCGCGAGTCGCCAATGCGTGGTGTCTGACCAGTGTCAGGTTTGTGGCCGCATCTGCATAGAATGATTGCTGCCTTGCTCTGGACAGGGCATTGAAGTTGCCGATAGCCTGCATACTGGCGGCCAATTTGGCACTGGCTTCCGCACTGCTGAATACCTGGTCTGCATAACGGCTCAGTTGTTGCGCCGCCACGGCATTGACCCAGGCTTGTCTTACCGTTGTTACCAGCTCGACCACGCTCGTCGTTAAGGCCAGCTGATTGGCCTGTAATTGCGCGTTGGCCTTTTCACTCAGCATTGGCAGACGGATCAGGTCAAGTAAGCCGATCGACAATAGCCGTTCAATCTCCAGTTCGCTGTCAGAACTAAGTCGGCTGAACTGAAACACGGGGTTAGGAATACTGCCCGAGACAGCAACAGCTGATGATTGGGCCCAATGGTTTGCCAGCATTGTCTGCACTGACGGGCTGTTCACCAGCGCTAACTCGATAGCACCGGGTTGTTCAAGCTCCTCACCAAGCAATTCGGCAGCTCTTGTTCTGGCCTGTGTGCGCTGTTCTTCGGTAACCAGTAGCTTCAGGTTTCCGTCGGTAAAATCCCCGGCAGCCAGATTGGATTGAGCCATGGACTTATCCATGTCAAATCTGACGCAACCGGTGACAAGCGACAGCGATAAAGCGATAACCAGCAGCCGCAGTTTCATTGTTTTTCAGCTCCTTCGTTAGCCATTTTTTCCTTTTTCTGTTCAGCCTGAACTTGTCTGGTGTAGGCCCGCCAGCCGCCGATCCTGCCGACAGTATCATTCGCTTCACGCCAGCCGATTTCAGGGGTATCTTCGAAAGAAACGTAGTTTTCAAAGACTGATGAGTAAGAAATTAGTTTGGGCTGCATGCTATCTGCTTCTGGCAGGACAGTGTCTGCTTGCGGCTCAGGTGCCTGTGCTCTCATTGCAGCTATTTGCGCCTTAGACCAACCAGCGGCGATAAGTTGTTGGTCGGTATATAAGTGAGGCGCAGGCGTCTGAGCACTTGCGGCTGTTATACCACCCGATGCGGCGCACAGCAGGATCAGTTTTGCTGTCTGCCTGATTTCATTCATTTTGTACATAAGTTTACAAGTCTCCGCCGAATTAAAATGCAGCGAACGCTGGCCCGTTGAGAATCTTCGGCTTAACGATAGCTGGCTATACTGCAAAATACACCCTTTCACACGGCTTACAACAAACAATGGCTTCCGACAGGACTCTGCCATACCAGATCCTGTAGCTGCAATTTGAGTGTTGAAGTTAAGCTATGCCGATGACAATCAGCCGACAACCCGATTACATTTTTTTAATCTGTACAGGCTTTATTTTTGAGACCATGGGATGATGAAATTGTTAGTAGTCGAAGACGAAGCCAAATTAGCCCAATACCTGCATAAAGGGCTGACCGAAGAGGGTTTTTCTGTCGACGTCGCCAATGACGGGCTTGACGGCCTGCATATGGCGCTGGAGGGCGAATATGACGCTATAGTCCTTGATCGCATGTTGCCCGGACTGGATGGGCTGGCACTACTCACCGCGCTGCGTAGCAGGAAATCAACACCGGTGATCATGTTGACAGCTGTCGCCGGAGTAGATGATCGGGTTGTTGGCCTGCAAGGCGGGGCTGATGACTATCTAACCAAACCCTTCGCCTTCTCCGAACTGGTCGCCAGAATCCAGGTGCTTATCCGACGTAAAAGCGGTGGCGACCAATCGCCATCAGAGGTGACGATGCTTACTCTGGCGGATCTTGAGGTTAACCTGATCACCCGCAAAGCCACCAGAGCCGGTGAAAATCTGGTTCTGACCGTCAAAGAGTTCAACCTGCTAACGCTTCTGCTGCAAAGGCAAGGTGAAGTATTGTCACGAACCAAAATTGCAGAACTCATCTGGGACATGAACTTCGACAGCGGTACAAATGTGGTTGAAGTCGCTATCAGGCGTCTTCGTACCAAGCTTGATGTACCGTTTGATAAGCCGCTTTTGCACACAAAAAGAGGCATGGGTTATTTCATCGAAGACAGAGTT
>CAKZVB010000074.1 GCA_937922015.1 uncultured Granulosicoccaceae bacterium | reverse complement strand
CAGCACGCACACATGATGCATTCGTACAGACCATCCAGTTTTTCACGATCTTCTTTGCTTTGCAGGCGTTCACGCGTGCCGGCAGGTTTGCTGTCTGATTGAAGCCAGGGTTCTATGGCTTCGTATTGGGCATAGAACTGTGTTAAGTCTGATACCAGATCCTTAACCACCGGCTGGTGCGGCAGCGGGTATACTTTTATATCGCCTTCGACGTCAGCTATTGCCATGGTGCAGGCAAGTGTATTGGAGCCGTCAATATTCATCGCACAGGAACCGCATATGCCCTCGCGGCAGGAACGTCGAAATGACAGCGTCGGATCAATCTCTGATTTAATTTTGATCAGGGCATCGAGGATCATCGGTCCGCAGGTATCGAGGTCTACGGAATAGGTATCGACAGACGGGTTTTTTCCGTCGGTGGAATCGAATCGATAGATAAGAAATTTGCGAACATTTCCAGCGCCTTCGGGCGCATCGAATGTCTTGCCGGTTCTGACGATCGAATTTGCCGGCAGTTTAAATTCAGCCATTGGTAGCTTGCTCCAGAAAAATGGTTCGCATAGTTAGTAGACGCGCTTTTTGGGCGGAACCGGTTCTACGTCATCAGTCAGTGTATTCATGTGGACCGGGCGAAAATCAAAGGACACTTTGCCGTCAATCACCCAAGACAGTGTGTGTTTCATCCAGTTTTCATCGTCACGGTCTGCGTAATCTTCGCGTGCGTGCCCGCCGCGGGACTCAGTGCGCATATTCGCGCCCTCTATAATGGTTTGCGCCTGACACAGCAGATTCTCAAGTTCCAGTGTTTCTACCAGGTCGGTATTCCAGACCATGCTGCGGTCAGTGACGCCGATATCGCTCCAGCCATCGACCACTTTTTGCAGCTCTTCAACCCCGGCAGACATTGTTTCACCGGTGCGGAAAACCGCTGCCCGTGCCTGCATGGTGCGCTGCATTTTGTCGCGAAGTTCAGCGGCGCCCGTGCTGCCGCTGGCGTTGCGGACTTTGTCCAGCCGGTCGATGAGCGCGCCGGTGACACTGTCTGGTAATTCCTTGTGCGGTGTGCCCGGTTTGATCAGCTCTTTTGCGCGCAGTGCGGCGGCGCGACCAAAAACGACAATATCCAGCAGCGAATTTGATCCCAGCCGGTTAGCGCCGTGAACCGATACGCAGGCGGCTTCGCCAATGGCCATCAGGCCTTCAACGACGTGGTCCGGGTTATCGCCATTGATGGTGACTACTTCACCGTGGTAGTTGGTGGGAATGCCGCCCATGTTGTAGTGCACCGTCGGAATCACCGGAATGGGTGCTTTGGTGACATCAACATTGGCAAAAACTTTGGCACTTTCCGAGATGCCGGGCAGTCGCTCATCGATCACTTCCGGCCCGAGGTGCATCAGATTCAGGTAGATATGGTCTTTATCGGGGCCGACGCCGCGACCATCGTTGATCTCCTGTGTCATTGAGCGGCTGACCACATCGCGTGAGGCGAGGTCTTTGGCGCTAGGTGCGTAGCGTTCCATGAAGCGTTCACCTTCAGAATTGGTCAGGTAACCGCCTTCACCGCGCACGCCTTCGGTGATCAGTACCCCGGCGCCATAAATGCCGGTGGGGTGAAATTGAACAAATTCCATATCCTGCAGTGGCAGACCGGCGCGCAGTACCATGGCATTGCCGTCACCGGTACAGGTGTGAGCAGAGGTTGCAGAGAAATAGGTTCTTCCGCAACCACCGGTGGCCAGAACCACTGTATGACCGCGAAACTCATGTAGATCGCCAGTGGCCAGATCCCAAGCCAGCACACCACGGCAGACATCGCCATCCATGATCAGGTCAGTGGCGAAGTACTCTATGAAGAACTCGGCATTGTGCTTGAGAGACTGCTGATAGAGAGTGTGCAGTATGGCGTGGCCGGTTCTGTCAGCGGCGGCGCAGGTTCTTTGTGCAGTGCCCTCACCGTAGTTGGTGGTCATGCCGCCAAACGGTCGCTGGTAGATTTTGCCGTCTTCAGTGCGTGAAAACGGCACGCCGTAGTGTTCCAGTTCGATGACTGCAGGGATAGCTTCGCGACACATGTACTCAATGGCATCCTGGTCACCAAGCCAGTCCGAGCCTTTTATGGTGTCATACATATGCCACTTCCATGAGTCCGGCCCCATGTTGCCAAGGGCTGCGCTCATGCCACCCTGAGCGGCCACGGTATGACTGCGAGTAGGAAACACTTTGGTGATACAGGCGGTTGACAGTCCGGCGGTGGCCATGCCGAGTGTTGCACGCAGGCCAGCACCACCAGCGCCGACAATCACGACGTCATGTTCGTGTTTTATAACGTTATATGACATGCGGATCAGGCTCCGAGAGATAGTTTAAGAACGGAAACAAATCCGACGATGGCAAACATAAAAAAGACCAGAGTGATAGCGCCCATGCTGATTGTTCGTATGTTGCGATCTGACACATAGTCTTCAAGGATAACCTGCATGCCGAGTTTGCCGTGATACAAGCCAACACCGATCACCAGAATCATCAGTGCGGCACTGAAGGGGGCTCTAAGCCAGGCCACCAGATTCTCTTGTGACATACCGGCCATACTGGCTAGTGAAAAACAGAACCAGATGGTCAGCGGGATCAGTGCAACAGCCGTTAAGCGTTGTACCCAGAAATGACTTGTGCCGTGTGAATTGCCGGACATTTATTTTCTCCTCTAGGCGGCTATTGCCACAATCCAGGTTAGTATGGTCAGCGCCAGCGCAGCGCCGAACGATGCAATCGCGCCGCGACTGGCATTTTCAACGTTAAATCCGTAGCCCATATCCCACAGCAGATGTCTGATGCCATTGCAGAAATGCGCATAGAGGGCAAAGGTAAACCCGAACAACACCAGGTAGCCAAACCAGGAGGACAACAAGCTCTCTGTGCTGGCAAAGTTCGTAGCTCCGGTTGCTGCAGATGCCAGCACCAGCACCAGAAACAGCGTGCCGATGCAAAGCACTACGCCGGTCCCGCGATGCAGGACAGACATCAGTGCAGTTGGCGGGAGTTTGTAAATTTGTAGGTGAGGAGATAGTGGTCGCGAGTTATTCGACGCCATAGGGATTCCTGCTTGTGTTGAAGGTTGGCTTGCGAGTGCTAAATGTGATGTGCCTGCGACGGGCGGACCATCGATTGCTAGGCGAATTGTGCCTGCGGTGGCTGGCGTCATCGGGTTGTCATCTTAGAAGTCTGTACAGCGGCCGTTTTTTTCCCAATCTCCGTATCGAGTCGGCTCCAGACCTTTGGGGCCGTTGAGCTCAATCGGCTTTTCAGGTTTTTTCGTAAGAGGAGCATCTGCGCTGTTTTCTGCATCCTGGTGTGCAGTGTCGTCTTCGTTTGGTTGTTGATCAGCCATACTTTACTATACGCCGAGTGTTGGTATTGGATCAGGAAAGGGACCATTATAAGATTGGTTTTGCAAGGCAGTAATTGGCTTAACTGTTGATCTATGGTGATCCGTCTGGCTTGATTTGATTTGCTAAAAGCCAGTGTGGTCATAGCCAAAAACTGACAATACTGTTCCCACTGCTAACCAGACAAGTATACACTGTTCTGGTAGTTTTTTTATTATGAATCAGTGTCTCTTTGGCGATTGAAGACGAGTGAAGCGTTAATAACTATGAATAATGAGTGGCAGGAATTTCTAATCGGGAATGGTGCAGTTTTGTCGGCAGATGGTGGTGTCAGCTTCAGCAGTGACAAGGAATTGGCGGGGCAGAACAGCGTTTGTGATCTGGCCGGCGATGCGGTGTTACGGGTATCTGGCGAAGACGCCGAGTCTTTTCTGCAAGGACAATTTTCGAATGATCTGCTGGCACTTGGTATACCAGGCAGCCACCTGAATACCTGGTCAAGTCCGAAGGGGCGTGTGTTAACCCTGTTTCGCTTAGTCCGCGATAATGAAGGCTATCTTCTGAAACTGCCCCGGGAGCTTGTTGAACCGATTCAGAAACGTTTAAAAATGTTTGTTCTACGGGCTAAGGTCAATATCGATCAACTGACTGATTCCGTGTGTCTGGGGGTAAGTGGCAGCGGTGTTGCTGCTGTGCTGGAAAAAGCTTTTCAGAAGGTACCGGCAGCACTGGATGAAACTGCCCTGTCAGATGGCATGACAGCATATCGGGTGCGTGGTGACGATCGGTTTGAAATCATTGCGGAGCAGGAGAACGCGCGCGAGTTGTGGCGGCAGTTAAGCGAGGTGTGTCAGCCCGCGGGAGAGAGCGTCTGGCGTTTGCAGAATATTGACGAAGGTGTGCCGCATATAGGGTCATCCACCAGTGAAGCCTTCGTTCTGCAGATGCTAAATTTGCACCACATAAACGGGGTCAGCTTTAAAAAGGGCTGTTTTCCCGGTCAGGAAGTGGTCGCTCGTATGCAGTATCTCGGTAAGCTGAAACGTCGTATGTACCGGGCACAAGCCAGGACCGCAAGCGGTGCGCAACTGCCATTGCCCGGTGCGGAAGTTTATAATAAAGACGTTGCCAGCCCGGTGGGTAAAATAGTTGATGCGCAGATGGACAGCGAAGAATCTTTCCGGATGTTACTGGTGAATGCCATCGCAGCGGCGGATCAGCCTCTTTTTCTTGATGCGCAAGCTACACAGCCATTAGAGTTGCTCGATCTACCCTACAACCTCGACGTAGAATAATACGTTGATCCGAATCTACCAGGCTCAGAACATTATCGATGCCCAGTTGGTGCTGGACGAGTTGCGTGCCGGCGGCCTGGATGCATTTATAAAAGGGCAGCATCTGGTCGGTGGGGTAGGCGAGTTGCCACCCGGTGGCGTGATCAGTGTCTGGATCTCGGTTGAGCAGCACGAGCAGCGAGCCCGCGATATCATTGAAGACTTTGAAGCCGGCCAGAGAACGGAACAACCGGCTCGTTACTGTGGCAGCTGTGGAGAATTTATCGAAGGAAACTTCGGTAGATGCTGGAACTGCAGTGCCGTTCTTAATTGAGTATCGGTCATTATCGTCCCGACCATTAACCCCGTGCCATACGCACGCGTTTGAATGAGATCTTTTTTATCTATTACGCCTGATGCAGATAGTGCTCTTGCAATTGAGCGCTGGAGTTCCCTTTGCTGGCCTGCCGTCAGTCGTTTAGTGCCGGCGCAGAACTATCATCTGACACTTGTTTTTCTGGGTGAAATTAACAGTGAACAGTTGGGCACTTTGCAGGAAATGCTGGACAACGTTCAGCATCCGTCATTTGAAATGTCGCTGAATGAGGTGGGTTACTGGCCGGAATCCACAACACTGTGGCTGGCACCGGGTGACGCCCCTGAAGCGCTATGTGATCTTGCAGTAAAGTGTAAGTCGATTGCTAACAGGCTGGGAATCAAAGCTGGAAAAAAGCGTTATCATCCTCATCTGACGCTGGCCAGAAAAACCAAAACACCTCCGGCTATGCCGCTGATAGAGGCAGATTTTAAAGTGCAGTTTGATTCGTTCCAGTTGTATCAGTCGCTACTGGATAGCGATGGTGTTCGATACAAAGAATTGCAGTCGTGGGCGTTAACTTAACTTCTTTCAGTTTGCGGTTGAGTCCCGCGATACGGAAATCGATCGACAACTGAGATCTCAGTCATCCGGTTTTCGATCCAGTCCTGTGTCTCTGCGAGTATGTCATTCGCAGACTTATTTGCCGTCTTGATTACCGGGCCGAAGCTGACTGTAATTTCACCCGGCCATTTGATGTATCCCATTCTTGGCCAGAATTCCCCGGAGTTTAAGGCCACCGGTAACACATCAGCGCCAGTATGTTCGGCAACATAGGCACCACCAATGCGATAATTCGGTGTAGCGCCAAGTGCTGTCCGGGTGCCCTCCGGGAAAATGATCACTGATATGCCGTCGGTCAGGCGCTGTTGAGTCTGTTCTGTCATCTGTGCCATCGCAGTTCTGCCGGAACTGCGATCAATCAAAATAAATTTTAACGCGGCGATGCACCAGCCAAACAAAGGTATCCAGATTAATGATCGCTTAGCGACATAAACTGAATGGCCCACCATGGTAGGCAAGTAGTACGTCTCCCAGGTTGATTGATGTTTCGACAGTACGACGCACGGGTGATCAGGAATATTTTCAATCCCGTCAGCCTTCCAGGAAACCCCGCAAATGTAACGCAGGCCCAACAAATTGGCGTGTTGCCACATGGCAGCGAAACATGATGCAGTCTTAAAAGAGATGGCAGAACTGATGAGTACAGGCAGTGTGAACACAATGGTGTTGGCTATTGACCACACCCAGAAAAGGGTGCTGCGCAAAACCAGCAGCGCAATGTTGTAGTCTTTTCTTTGTTTTGTGTTACTCAAGGTATAGCCCGGTGATCTTGTTTGTAATTAGTAAGTATTAATCCGTGACTCTATTAAACGGTCACTCAACCTGGGCCATTTTAATGTCAGTCGGTGGTTCGTGTTTGTCTTTTTTTGTTGATATTCCGGGATCTTGTAACACGCTTGCCTTTAGTATCTGTTTCTGCGGTGGAGCTTCTTCTTTTTACAGATAGTTTATTGCCCGGGTTTTTCTGTACCGTGTTATTGGAGTCCGTGCTTTTTTTACTGTCTGGTTTTCGCTTTGATGGTCTTGGTGCTTCTGTCTTTGCGTTGGCGCGCGGATTTTTAGCTGCCGATCTGTCTGCCATTGGTGAGGTGGTTTGACCTACTTTGCTGATTTGAAGTTTCTGCCCGCAGACCCAGACTTTTTTAAGATCTTTGAAAATTGCTTTTGGCATTCCTTCGGGCAGATCAATAAAGCTGTGTGTTTCCTTGATCCTGACAGTACCGATGTATTGGCTGTCTATTCCGGCTTCGTTGGCGATAGCACCTACGATGTTGGCAACCTCTGCGCCGTGATCTTTACCAACTTCCAGTCGGAAGCGCTCCATGCCCGGCATCTCGACAGCCTCTTTTTTAGGTTTGTCTGCCACTGTGCTCACCGGGCCGGCTGTGGTCCCGGTGGCCGATGTCGCTTTTTCTCTGACGGGTTTTTCTTTGGGCTGTCGGGGTTGGCTGATACCGGCGTCATGGGTTGTTCTGGTCTCATTTGGACGCCGCGTAGCTTCCGCAGTTCTTTTGGCATTGCTGCGTTCGTGCAGTACCGGTTCACGTGGTGGTCTGGTGTCGACCTTTTCCCTGCGTCGAGAGTCTTTTTTGCGATCAGCTGACTGGGTTGGAAACAGAAAGGGGGTATCGCCCTGAAG
This sequence comes from uncultured Granulosicoccaceae bacterium, assembly GCA_937922015.1. Lineage (GTDB taxonomy): Bacteria > Pseudomonadota > Gammaproteobacteria > Granulosicoccales > Granulosicoccaceae. Next base: position 4,839 of record CAKZVB010000074.1, on the reverse strand, counting down.
AAGGTAGGCGAGAGCGGCGGCAACTTGTTCCGGTGCTGCATCATTGTCTTTTGTGTAGTCGCTGATGAGCTTTGTGTAAAAATTCAGGTCATCGTTTTCGATGGTGTCTGTAATGCGCTGTTTGAATTTTTCTATGCGGCCTTTGTTGATGATCTCACTGGAAGGTATTTCCATGATCTCAATGGTCTTTCCGGTAGCGCGCTCAATTGACTGCAGCATGCGCTTTTCACGAGGTGCAACAAACATAATTGCGTCGCCACTGCGACCGGCACGGCCAGTTCTGCCAATACGATGTACGTAGGCTTCAGTGTCATAGGGTATGTCGTAATTTAAAACGTGGCTTATTCTTTGTACGTCAAGACCGCGGGCGGCAACATCCGTCGCTACGATGACGTCGAGCTTGCCTTTTTTCAGTTGATCCACGGTACGCTCGCGAAGCTTCTGTTGAATATCACCGTTCAGTGGTGCGCAGGCATAGCCGCGTGCTTCAAGTTTCTCCGATAACTCGGTGGTGGCGATTTTGGTGCGTACAAATATCAGCATTGCATCGAAGTCTTCGGCTTCGAGGATTCGAGTCAATGCATCTAGTTTGTTGCGACCAGTCACCGGCCAATAACGCTGGCGTATGGTTTCAGCGGTGGTGGTTTTTACCTCGATAGTGATGTGTTCAGGTTCTCTCAGATACTTGTTTGCAATTCTTCTGATTTGCGCTGGCATCGTAGCCGAGAATAATGCGATCTGGCGTTGCTCGGGTGTCTGGTCCAGAATCCATTCGACATCATCGATAAAACCCATGCGAAGCATTTCATCGGCTTCGTCGAGAATTAACATTTTCAGGTTGTTAAGCTTGAGATTACCGCGTCTGATGTGGTCCATTATGCGACCCGGTGTACCCACTACAACGTGTACTCCGCGTTCCAGAGCGCGGGTTTGAACCCTGTAGTCCTGGCCGCCGTAAACAGGCAGCACGTGAAATCCTTTCATATGATTTGCGTATTTTCCGAACGCCTCGGCAACCTGAATTGCGAGTTCGCGGGTAGGAGCCAGAACCAGCACCTGCGGATCTTTTTGTTTCAGATCAAGAGTGGATAGTGCAGGCAATGCAAAGGCCGCAGTTTTTCCGGTGCCGGTTTGCGCCTGTCCGACCATATCCCTGCCTTCCAGCAGCAAAGGAATGGTGCGGGCCTGGATAGGCGACGGCGTTTCATAGCCGACGGCATCAAGGGCCTTGAGAATTGGCTGACTCAGCGCAAGCTGATCGAAAGCACTTATCGTATCTTTAGTCACGAGATTGGTTCGCATCGCGGCGTATCGCCGATGAACAGGAGGGGTAGGGGAGAGGCAACCTACCCTAATCCGGGGTCAACCGCAACAAGCTTACTGTAGATTGAGCGCAAGATCACTTAACATTGATGTCTAAACTGCTTCTTTTGATCAATTCCCCGCGAAATTGGATTATCAGCGTGTCCCGTGGTTTTGTCGTGATAAAGAATAAAAATCCCGATTTGTCAGCGAATGCTTAAGATGCCGCGGTGATCCGGCATCTCACAAACTATTGAATCTTCGTGATACAAACATCATCGTTTAGCGCGATAATTGGCGCCCGTAAACCCTGCCGGAGCACTTAACATCCGAAATTGTCTATCTATTCTTGTCCTTTTATTGTGCGCTGTTTTCCCGGTGGCGCATGCCGCAACCATCAATGTCACCCTGGGTGATCTGGACGACGCCATTGTCAGTGTGCGTGATGAACCGGATGCCGTGCAGCGAATGGTGCTTGAGAAGATTCAACAGAGGTTGCAGCAGTCCGATCTGAAGTTCGCACTGGGTGATCTTCTCTATCAGGACACTATCGTCGACCAGGTGGTTGAAGACGGCTGCAACAACACACGAATAATAGAATCAAAAAATACCATCAGCCTGGCGGCGGAAACCGGGATTAGTTTTGTTATCGATTCCCTCTTTGAACCGATCAGATTAACACTTGATTTAAACGCAAAGATAGACGCTACAGGGCGTGCTCAACAGAGGTACGGTTTCAGGCTGGGCAACTGTATAGAAGTCGCCAGTGACAGTTTTCAATTTACCGCCAGTGGACCGGTAAGGCTCTTGCTGTCCTTGTCGCTTGAATTGAATCCCCGCTGGGTAGCTGATGACACGTTGAGAATTTATCCGCAGATCAACATTGACGGTGAGTTACGAGAAGGCAGCGTCAATGTCACAGTAGACGATACAGTGCTGCGCAGTCTCATTGAAGACTTCCTGCAGGATGAAGTCGACGAGCTACTTGGCGCTGATCGAATTCGACAGGAAATAGCCAGCTTGCAAAGCCGCATAGACGGCCAGCTACAAGAGAGTTTAACCAATGACGCAGCAGCAAACAGCACCAGTGCTGAGAATGCCTATATCGATGTTCAATTGCCCGCAGCGGATGACGAGCAAATCATAGCGTTATACGAATTACTTACACCGGATTCGCGTTTCCCTTTAACGGCATCGTTTCTGGATACGCGTCGATTGGAACTTTTAGCAGCGCTGGTGCTGAATGATAATGCCGCTATCAGTGAAATTCTCAGCGCTGCAGTTGAATGTGAAGTTGGCGGTTTGCTGCCAATTGATTTGCAGCCAAAACCGGCCTACCGTGCCGATGCTAATACTTGTCTGTTGGTGGGTCGACCGGTAGACGACGGGACCTACTACAGCGATAGTGAATGCCGTAATTCCTTTGAGTTTTTTAACACTGACCTTGCAGAGTTTTGTCAGGTGGCGGTGGATAGTAGGCGACTGGGAAGCACGCTGAGCCGCAGTCATGAGTTGAATCGATGGTCACTATCACCTGGCACTCGATTTGATATTGGCACTGCTTCGCTGCAGGACAAACAACAACCCTATGTGCAACGCCTTAACTATAAAACCGTGTCGACATCCACTGGTGAGTGCCATTTGGAAATGCGGATATACTCAGATCAGCCGAACACAGCTGGAAAAACTCCATTGATCGCCTTTCACGGTGGGAGCTGGCAGCGTCGCGGTTTTGGTTTTCTTGGTATCGAGCACATGGCAAGCAATTTTGTCGATGCAGGTTTTGTTGTTTTTGCCCCGTTTTATCGGCTTGTCGGCAGCACTGACGGTCCCGAACAATGTAATGGTGCGTCGCTTGAAGATTTAATGAACGATGCCAAAGATGCACTGGATTGGGTAACACTGAATAGGGAAAATTTCGGCGCAAGTGGCAAGCCGGTTGTCTTTGGTCAGTCCTCCGGTGGACACCTGGCGTTGTCGATGTCGGTGCGCTATCCACAGCAGATCAGTCGTGCGGTTTTATTCTATACCCCCACCGACTTTGGTGATTTTGTCGCACAGATAAAAAGTGGCGACTACACAGGTGGGCAGGGTCAGCGGATACTCGCAGCGGTCGCTGGCTTGCCTATAGCTGACCTGAATGATAATAATCCATTGGTGGTTGAAAACAGCTATCCGGCGATAGTCGAGGCACAGTCCGATGTATATCCACCTATGTTCATGTTGCACGGTGAATCTGACAGCCTGTTGCCCTTCCGGCAATCGGTGAGAATGTGTAATGGATTGTCGGGTTCTGTTGATGCGGGACCCGCGTCACTGGCAGAGAATACCTCTTCGTCAAGCCGAAGCTATGACTGCGATGATCGAGGCAGCCAATTGCATTTGATTGCCGAGGGCGAGCACACACTGGATTTTTGCGTATCTGATGAGCTGTGTCTGGCGGGGTCGCCAGCCAGTGCGCAGGCCACCGGCACGGTAATTAACAAGATGTTAGTCTGGGCTTCTGCCGAATCGTTGTCAGACCTGCCTGGAGCGCGCGCAGCATCCGCCGGCGCAGGCGGTATGGGTATCTCGTTGTTGATTCTTTTGTTAACTGGTTCCGGGGTTTGCGGGGGAGCAAGGAAATATATTTGTAAAACAACAGGGTAGGATGGTTTGTATCAGAATCGATACAAATTAAGCCGAAATGATAACCTGCTCTCAGCATGCCAAAGGCTGGTGATGCATAATTCATCTCATCGAAACCACTTGAGCACTTACTACTTGTTCATCTCGTGACTTTCAGACGAAGTATAGTAAAACGTTTAAAAAACAAGGCGGCCGTTCAGCGTATTCCAGAGGCGTTGTGGCCGCTTTTTTTTGCCTGTTGTTTAAACCCTGTAAAACGACGCATGCACTTCAATTAGTGCGATAAACTCACCGGCATCTTTTTGTTGAGGTTTTCCTGTTGAGTGTAAGTCTGGGATTGATGAATCCGAAAAACGTGAGCAACGTCGGGGCTGTGATGCGTGCAGCAGGCTGCTTTTGCGTCGACTCTGTTTTCTATACCGGCGCACGTTATGACAGAGCCAGGGGTTTTGCTACTGATACTAAAAACGCCGCGTCCACTATTTCGTTGCAACATGTCGATACCCTGTCGCAGCTGGTCAATACCAGTTGTCGAATTGTCTGTATAGAATTTGTAGAGGGAGCCTCTTCACTGATTAGCTACGAACATCACGAGCATAGTGTTTATTTATTCGGCCCTGAAGACGGATCGCTGAGCCAGGAACTCATCGATATAGCAGACGATGTGCTGTATGTTCCCACAGTCGGGTGTATGAATCTGGCGGCATCGGTGAATGTTGTTTTGTATGATCGCCTCGCAAAGTCGTGGGACAATACGCAAATCGCTGACGATGTTCTGATTAAGGATAACCGTGACTGCCGCAACCGGCTGAAGATCCAGCCGTAGCCGGGTGTTTATATCAGCGGCGTTGTGAACGATACCCGGTTTGTGTCGCAGCAACCGTATCACGGCACCACGTAAAATAAAGA
>CAKZVB010000073.1 GCA_937922015.1 uncultured Granulosicoccaceae bacterium | reverse complement strand
CTTGAAAATTACTGCGATGTCTGGCTCAGGACGGGCCGGGATGTACTAAAAGCTTACCGCAAGTGGTGTCTTCCGGTAAGCCTCATTTTTACCGGGCAGATCTTCCTTTTGAGTTGACCACCCCGTGTGCAGATGTAGCATTCAGTCTTCTAAATTTTCTAGTCTGGTAACTTCCGCCGCCTGCCAGCCTTTGTCACTTTTGGTCTGCAGATACTCCACTTGTTGACCTTCAGCGAGTGTTTTGTATCCTTCCCCTTCTATTGATCGATAGTGTACAAAAACGTCCTCACCAGCTTCATTAACTATGAAGCCATAGCCTTTGGCGTTGTCAAACCATTTGACGGTGCCGATTGATTTTTCCATTCTAGTTGAACCTTTTTAGCCGCACGTATCTCTATTCAATGGATACTTGACGGAACTGTCATAATTAATTTTAACCGCTGATTTATCCTTCTATTGCAACCACCCAATCATCAACCGTCGGCGGATTGACGAAACCGATATCGTTCCTTTGAACCGATGGATCAGTTACTCGGACAACTGATAATATCAGCGTACCTTCTTTCCTTGTAAGATTTATCTTACATTGGATTCGCCCAAATGTCGCGCGGATATTCGGTTTAAAGGGCCAATTTGCAGCGTTTTCGGCGCTTTTATGCAACATTCCAATCAATTTGTCCTTTAGGTATTAGAGACTTATATTCACCCTTCTATTAACGACTTGTTAACAATTTCGTATACATCATTGGATAATCCCTCCTTTGCAGCAATAGATTCCAGGCATTTTTTAAGCTCCAACTGGCGCGAATTGTCCAATCGCCGCCAACGGATCAACGGACCGGTAAGTCGTGCAGCAACCTGTGGATTGATATCGTCAAGTTGCTCAATTATTCGCGTCAGGAGCTTGTAACCCCGACCGTCGGCTGCATGAAACTGAACTGGATTATTGACAGCAAAAGCAGCAATCAGCGACCTCACCCGATTGGGGTTTGTTATATCAAAATCCCGGTGATTCAGAAGCTCTTCAACTCTATTCAGCGTCGTTGGCAAATCAGTCATTGCCTGAATCGCAAACCATTTATCAATGACCAGCTTATCGTTTTGCCAGGCAGAATAGAATCGTTCTAAAGCAATGACAGCGTGTTCGCTGCCACTATTCAACAATGCTGTCAGTGCAGCCAGCTGATCGGTCATGTTTGTTGAGCGGTCAAATTGAGTTAGAGCAAGATCAGTCCAGCGGGGATCCTGAAGAGAGACAAGCATAGACAGACATTGATTATGCAACGCTCGACGTCCCACTGATTTTGCATCAATGGAGAACTCAGCGGCGTAACTGTTTGAAAGGCAACCCTCTAATTCTGGTACAAGCTTTGTCACCAGCAATTTCTTCCATTGCTTGTGCGCACGATTCAGGTTGTCTATGTCAAAATGATGATGACGCTCGCCAATCATTTCGATAGTGGGCATTCGCAGAGTTTCTGCACGCAACGCATAGTCCACCGATGTATCGGTAAGCAATTTACGAAAACTTTCGAAGATAATTTCATCAAGCCCTGAATCAGACTGATCATCTTTAGCTATTTGTTCAATTCGGCGTGTGGTCAGCGTCTGGCTGGCTTCCCAACGGTTAAAACTGTCCGTATCATGCGCCAGCAGTAAAGCCAGTTCCTGATTACTGTATTCATAATCCAGAATTACCGGTGCTGAAAAACCTCGCAGCAAAGACGGAACCGGGCAGCTGGGCACTTCATAAAAAGTAAACTCCTGGTGTGACTCTCTTATATCCAGATTACACTGCATCGGACTTGTTTTGAAGTTCACCGCCGGCAGTCGGTCTTCGGTTTTCATAGAGTCAAGCACCAGCGGAATCTCTTTGCCACACTGATCAAACAAGGCAACAGAAAAGGGCAAATGAAACGGTTCTTTAGTTACCTGACCCGGGGTTGGCGGACAGGACTGCCTGACCGTCAGTCGATACTGTTGCAGTCCTTCATCGTAACTACTCTTCACAGCAAGTGTCGGTGTACCAGACTGAGAATACCAACGACGAAACTGCTTTAAGTCAACACCCGATGCCACCTCCATCGCCACTACAAAGTCATCACAGGTTACAGCCTGACCGTCGTGACGTGCAAAATATAAATCCATCCCTTTGCGGAAATTTTTTGCACCGAGCAGCGTGTGCATCATTCGAATAACTTCGGCGCCTTTCTCATAAATGGTGACAGTATAAAAATTGTTTATCTCAATGTAGCTGTCCGGTCGAATCGGGTGCGCCATTGGACCTGCATCTTCAGGAAACTGACGGGCTCTTAGAAACCGCACATCCTCGATACGCTTAACTGCCCGGGAATTCATATCAGAACTAAATTCCTGATCCCTGAATACGGTGAGGCCTTCCTTTAAACTAAGCTGAAACCAATCACGGCAAGTGACCCGATTACCGGTCCAGTTATGGAAATACTCATGGGCAATTACTGCTTCTACACCCTGAAAATCAGTATCTGTAGCTGTTTGTTGACTGGCCAGAACATATTTGGAGTTGAAGATATTAAGACCCTTATTCTCCATTGCTCCCATGTTGAAATCATCAACGGCCACAATCATAAAAACATCAAGGTCGTACTCAAGGCCATAGACCTGCTCATCCCATTGCATTGAGTGTTTTAGTGATGTCATTGCATGATCACATTTGTCCAGATTGTGTTTTTCTACATAAATTCGCAATTCAATTGGTTTGCCGCTCGCAGTGATGAACTGGTCCTGAATATATTCCAGATCACCTGCAACCAATGCAAACAGGTAGCAAGGTTTCGGGTGAGGATCATTCCAGCTTACCCAGTGACGGTTGTGAGGCAAATCACCTCGGCCTGATTCATTGCCATTTGACAGTAACACCGGGTATCGTTTTTTATCAGCGATGATTTTGACATCAAAACAAGACAGTACATCAGGCCGATCAGGGAAGTAACTTATCCGCCTGAAACCCTCTGCCTCACATTGGGTACAGAAGTTACCAGACGATTGGTAAAGACCTTCCAGGGTGGTATTTTTTGCCGGAAAAACTTCAGTCTCTATCTTCACCACGCAATGGTCCGGCATGCCATGCACCACCAGACTCTCTGCGTCGAGGGTGTAATCAACGCCACTTATAAGAACGGCCCCGTCACGACTGAGCGCCAGCAAATTCACCTCTTTGCCATCCAGAATTAAGTCACCCCCGGCTTTGTTGGAATCCGGGTTAGTCGTTATTGTCAGGGTGGAAATGATTTTTGCAGAGTGTTCGAACAGATCAAATACCAGGTCTACCTTTTTAATCAAAAAATCATGGGGTTGGTAGTCTGTGCGAGCTATTGGTGTTGCCCCGAAAGCATCTTTCATGTTCACCGGATCTCCAAAAAATCCAAATTGATTCATGCAACTGCAAACATCGCAATTTTGCGAACTACAGCGCGCTATAACCAGTGTACGGCCTGACACAAGCCACAATCACTTAAGTTGGTACTTTGCAAGCCGCTACTCTCCTTCGCCGCCTTGGCGTTCCCGACTTCAGGCCAGCACAGTAAACCAAAAAAGATGCAAGCAGGCACGGAACAGGTGATGACCACAAAGTGAAACTTTTTAGCATAAATTTTTTACGACCGGCCATACTTTTTTGCACCATGGTCTTTCTTTTTGCTTTCAGCACGCATCAGCAAATATACTCCCGTCTGTGGCACGAGCCTCTGGATGTTGTCATTTATCCGATCAATGGAGATGGGACGCTTGAGACTCAAAACTACATCGCTGCGCTGAGCAATAGTAGTTTTGCTGAGATAGACAAATGGATTGCGCGTGAAGCAAATCGACACGGGCTGGCACAAGCGCAACCGCTTCGAACAGTGCTTGGCAAAAGTGTAAAATCGGTGCCACCACTACTGCCTGAACAGTCAAACATATTAAACATCGTCTGGTGGGGACTGAAACTGCGTTACTGGGCATTGCGCAACACGCCGGACAATGAATCTAATCTACGCCGGGTAAGAGTGTTTGTCACCTACCATGCCGGGGAGGAAACGCTTCCACATTCTGTTGGGCTGCAAAAGGGCCTGATTGGCGTTGTGCATGCTTTTTCACTTCCCGAGCAATCAGCGCAGAACAATATTGTCATTGCTCACGAAATATTGCACACCGTCGGTGCCACGGACAAGTACGGAATGTCAGGTACGCCGGTCTTCCCTCACGGCTATGCAAACCCTGATCGCCAGCCTCTTTATCCACAACGTCATGCAGAAATTATGGCCGGGCGGATTCCGACCTCGACTTATTCCTCTTTCATGGCCAGAAGCCTTAGAAGCACCAGAATTAACGAGACAACCGCCAGAGAAATAGCCTGGATAAAGTAGTCAGCTGCCACATCCGGAATGTATGACACCCGACTGACAAGGTAATATGACATTTCACTGGCAAGGTCTATTGATGGACATTTTAACGAATTTACTGGAAACACTGTCACCCTGGCTGCCGGTACTGGGCTGGATATCCCTGACTATGTTCGTCCTCAGCCTGGCTCTCGTTCCAATTTTACTGGTAAAAATCCCCACAAATTATTTCATACGCGAAGAAATATCATCCAGTGGTAACAAAATGTCCAGCTTCCACTATTCTCTAGTCTGGCTTTTACGAAATCTGGCGGGGTTGGCGCTGATTATTGCCGGGCTGGCAATGATTATTTTACCCGGCCAGGGTCTACTCACAATTCTTCTGGGGCTGTTTGTAGCGGATTTCCCGGGCAAGCACAGCCTGGAAAGGAAGATTGTGAAATTACCGGCAGTCTATCAATCGATTAACTGGATAAGAGAAAAAAGGGGTGTCGAGCATCTGGCACGACCGCACTGACCCTTCGGACGACTTTGAAACTTCTAACACTCACCGTACAGCAATTATTACTGATTGCCCTTTCGGGTGTTGCCTGCAGTACCCCTCAGGCTGCCTTGGCACAATCCGATACGACAACGGATACCGGCGTCACAGCATCCGCGTCCGTCGCCGACCGCTATCAATCGGCCATTGACAAACTCCTGCGCGAAATTACTGCCGCCAAGGCCCACCGCACTGCTCTGGTTTCACGTATGGGCGATGTCAATGGCGAGCTGGGCAAGCTTGAATCTGAAAAAGAAGCTCTTCTCAATAAAACCAGCCGTACTTTTATAAACGGCATTGCTGCAATCGATCAGGATATTGCCGACATACACCTTCAACTCAAAGAAAAGAACACCCTGTACCAGCAACAAAAAAAGAAAGTAGAAGAACAAGCATTGCCAAGCCTGCTGGCAGACGCACTAGGCAGTGCCCATGCACTGCAGCAACATCGCAAGATAGCCACGCAAAAGTATCTGCTGTACCGCGTACAAATGGCGATCGAACGCTCGCAGGAACAACAACAGCTCCTGCAAGCAAGAAAAGTGGCATTGACTCAAAACAACAATAAGCTGCAGAACAATCTGGGGTCCTTTCAGCAAAGCGTGGTTGAAAGAAAACAGATCCGTCTGGCACTTGAAACTCAATTTACCGAATTGTCTTCTACCATCGTTCAAAAGCAGGATCGACTGGAGCAACTCAGGATCAGATCAGCAATGCTCAAAAAGCACCCTGAGCAGGCGCTGTTTTCCCGCCATCGTGGCCAGCTGCCCGACCCGACAGCAGGCAAGTTGCAACACCGTTTCTCTGAACCAAAAGCACACGGACTACTCACATGGGAAGGTATAATGATCGCGACACCCATGGGCCAGGCCATTCAGGCGGTTTTTGACGGCACCGTCGTTTTTGCCGACCACATGCAGGGCCTGGGAGATGTGGCAATTATTGACCATGGCGAAGACTACATGAGCCTCTACGGTATGGCAGATTTCCTGATCGTCGAGCCGGGCCAGCACGTGTTCGGCGGAGACGAGATTGGCGTGGTTGGAGACTCAACCAGCGGTGATTCGGGGCTTTATTTTGAAATTCGCCACAATGCAAGCACGCTGAATCCACAAGATTGGTTAGCGTTTAGGCAAATTTCACAGGATAATGAACCATAGCCGAAGCTTTTTGACTCATAATGATACACTTACTGAACAACAGACTATGCCCTCGGGGCTTTGGAGTCGCAGATGACAATCCGGTCTAAACCACTGACGCTAATTGCAGCCGGTACCGTGTTGGGAATTACCCTCGCACTCGGGCACAGCGTGGTCAGTGCAAGAGACACTTCCAGCGATGTATTGCCGCTGGAGCAATTGCGTACTTTTTCAGATGTGTTTGCGCGAATCAAACGCAACTACGTCGAAGATGTATCAGACGAAGACCTGTTAGAACATGCCATCCGGGGCATGCTAAGCGGGCTCGACCCGCATTCAAGTTACCTGAATACCGAACAATTTAACGAGCTTCGAATTGGTACATCAGGCGAATTCGGTGGCCTGGGTATCGAGGTCGGTATGGAAGACGGTTTCGTCAAGGTGGTATCACCCATCGACGACACCCCCGCTCAGCGAGCAGGCATGCTGACCGGCGACCTCATCATCAGACTTGACGACAAACCAGTGAAGGGTCTGTCTCTGAACGATGCTGTTAAAATGATGCGCGGCAAACCCGGAAGCGATATTGTCCTGACCGTCGTTCGCGAAGGAGAAGATAAACCACTTAAAATAACCATCACCCGCGCTGTCATTCAGGTAACCAGCGTCAAAACCAGATTTCTTGACGAAGGCTATGGCTATGTGAGGGTTTCTCATTTCCAGACCAAAACGACTACTGATATGCTTGCCGCCATCGAAAAGATGAAGGAAGAAAGCGATCTAAAAGGATTGGTTCTCGATTTAAGAAACAACCCCGGTGGAGTTTTGTCCGCCGCTGTGGGGATTTCCGATGCATTCTTAAACGACGGTCTGATCGTCTATACAGACGGTCGTGAGGTAGATTCCCGCCTAAGATATTCAGCTTCAAAGGGCGACATCATTGATGGCGCTCCTCTGGTAGTTCTGGTCAACGGCGGATCAGCCTCAGCGTCTGAAATCGTCGCTGGCGCCATGCAGGATCACGGCCGCGGTGTTGTGATGGGCAACAAGACATTTGGCAAAGGCTCAGTACAGACCATTCAAAACCTGGCTAACGGCGGTGCAGTAAAACTCACCACAGCTCGCTACTACACACCATCTGGACGCTCCATACAGGCCGAGGGGATCAATCCCGATATCGTCACAGGAAATTTGCGTCTGGCCAAAAGAGAAGAGTCTGGAATCGAGCCCATAACCGAATCCAGCTTGTCCGGTCACCTGAGTAACACAAACGAAGCAACTGCTGATGAAAAGGAAGAGAAGGTAGACCCCAATGCTAATCTGGCAGAGGACGACTACCAGCTGAACGAAGCACTCAATCTACTGAAAGGCCTCACAATCCTCAGCCGCCAGGGCTAAGCTCAGGCTTTCGTTCCAGGCCAAATTTCCAGAGTACGTACTCCATAGCAGTACCTCAGGTTGATGCCAACATAACGGCGCAATTTTACTGCGCCGTTTCTCGTTGCAGCGGGCTAGCCTGGATTATTCATAAGGCGGCAAGTAAATTTTGTCGAAGTACTATTTATACAGTTCCAAACCTATTTTCGGGCACCTTTTTCAAAATAGCAGTGAGTCTATTCGACGCCAGAGGAAATCTGGCGTCACATCTCGACCCATCCTTCTCGGCACGTGGCGGGCAACGTTTCTCAGACGATTGGCCGACCTGTTCAGCCAGATTTCCTCTGGACGCCGAATCCTCATGAATAATCCAGGCTAGGAGTCTACGCGGCAGAAGTCACCTGGACTTCATAAACTAACTGAATCTGACGTGCGATTTTGCTATCTTGAAACCAACTAACATCGAATGGTAAAGACTATGATTCAAGGCCTGATGCAACAACAGCCGCTGATGATTTCAAGCATTATTGAATTTGCGGAACGTTGGTATCCCGACGTCGAGGTCGTCTCAAGGACAGTTGAGGGCCCGATCCACCGATGCACTTACAAAGAACTAGGCAAGCGCGCCCGACGCCTTGCGGACAGCCTTAAATCACTGGGTATCAGCGCGGGCGACAGCGTCGGCACACTGGCCTGGAATGGATACCGCCACCTGGAGCTCTACTACGGTGTTTCCGGCAGTGGCGCAGTACTGCACACAGTCAATCCACGACTGTTTAGCGAACAACTAAGCTATGTAATCAATCACGCCAACGACAAGGTGATGTTTGCAGACCTTACGTTTGTGCCACTGCTCGAAGCACTTGCAGATCAGTTACCCAACATCGAACACTACGTCATCATGACTGATCGAGAGCACATGCCTGAAACCACACTCAACTCGGTCATATGCTACGAGGACCTGATTAAGTCCGGTGACCCCGACTACCAATGGCCGGTGTTTGATGAAAATTCAGCATCCAGTATCTGCTATACGTCAGGTACTACCGGTAATCCGAAAGGAGTCGTGTACTCACATCGCTCCACACTTATTCACACCATAGCAAGCTCAATCCCCAACGGTTTGAATTTGTCCGGCTCAGACTCGGTGTTACTGGTAGTGCCACAGTTTCACGTCAATTCCTGGGGCGTCAGTTATGCTGCACCTATGAACGGCTGCAAGCTGGTCCTGCCGGGCCCTGCAATGGATGGATCGTCAATACACGATTTACTGGAAAGCGAAAAATGCACGCTGTCACTCGCGGTTCCCACCATATGGATGATGCTGACAGGTTTCCTGAGGGAATCCGGTAAAAAGCTACCCCACATGAAACGCGTTGTGATCGGTGGCTCTGCCGTACCAGAGGCCATGATCAGATGTTTTGAACAAGAGTATGATGTACAGGTGATTCATGCATGGGGCATGACTGAAACCAGTCCGCTGGGTACGCTTAACTTTCTGATGCCACACCTGCAGGAACTTGACTACGAAGCGCAAATGCCCATAAAACTCACGCAGGGCAAATCCATATTCGGAGTCGACATAAGAATAGTTGACGACAACAACAATCCACTTGCACATGACGGTATCGCCTTTGGACGCCTGCAGGCAAAAGGTCACTGGGTTACCAGCGGCTACCTTGGCGATGAAGACAATAAGGCGGTCGGCAGCGATGGCTGGTTCGATACCGGTGATGTGGCAACAATCAACCCCGACGGCTACATGATGATCACCGACCGCACCAAAGACGTAATCAAGTCCGGCGGTGAATGGATAAGCTCGATCGAAATCGAAAACCTGGCGGTCGGCCACCCGGCAATTGCAGAGGCCGCTGTCATTGCTATCCCTCATCCTAAATGGGACGAACGCCCGCTGGTGGTCGCCGTAATTGCAGACGGGCAGGAGATCGACAAAACAAAGCTGTTATCCCACCTGGCAGAGAGTCTGGCTAAGTGGCAGATACCAGATGATGTAGTCTTTGTTGACGAGCTACCACACGGCGCGACCGGCAAGCTAAACAAGTTAAAACTTAGAGAAGACTTTAGCGACTACAAATTTCCAACAACATGATTGGCCTGATACAGCAGCAACAGTACGCACTTTTTGTATTAATAGTCATCGCACTGATCATATCACTGACCTTTCACGAATTCGCACATGCCGCTTCAGCAAAATACTTCGGTGACGATACCGCAGAACGTCTGGGACGTCTTAATATAAACCCGATAGCACACATAGACCCGATGGGTCTGTTAATGGTGGTTTTAGTGGGTTTCGGGTATGCCAAACCAGTACCCACCAATCCACGCAACTTTAATTCAAAGTGGGCCACCCCGCTAATTGCCGCAGCTGGCCCGGCCATGAACCTGTTAATCGCATTCGTGGCGATCAATGTTCTTGAATATGGCTTAAGTACCGGCAACTCGTGGTTCGCAGCACCCGGGCCATATAGATTTTTTAGCCTGATGGCGAGTTTGAATCTGCTACTGATGCTGTTAAATCTCATTCCTCTGGGGCCGCTGGACGGACACTACATACTCGGGTTTTTTCTGCCGCACAACATGGCCATGAAATACCACGAGCTCAACAGCAGATACGGTCATTTTTTGTTTTTGGGATTGATACTGCTAAGCATCGCCGGTCTCCCTGTCTTTTCAAAGCTAATGAGTATCGCAGGAAAAATAATTCCCTATCTGATCATCGTACAGTGAAAAACAGCATCGGTAGCCCTTATACCAATGATAGTAAATCGCCCTTAGTATGGTCGTTGTTTGAAATAGTTGCCCGGTGGATCATAATTGCAAACCCATATCTGATCCCGGTTACCGCAACTTGCCGCTCCACATCCAACAACAGCAGAATCACGCCAAACCAATTGTGTGTATTGATCACAACTGGAATTTAAAGCACAGCTATTTGTAGCGAAATCGTAGTTCACAGATTCACGAGCCCACTCAAAGACCACTGTTCTGCCGTCTATATTGTCGAGCTGGCGACTGCCATCAGTACTGACGACCGCGTCGTGCCGATATAAATTTTCCCCAAAACCATTTTTATGTTGAGGAAGACCCACCGATCCACGGTACTGCAAATCACAATTAACATTGTCACTTAGATACAAGGCCCACTCTGTGGCATAGGCCGCCATTTGATCGGACCATTTTAAATCCGGGATACTGAGCTGACGCCTGATCTGATTATGCGCTGCAAGCAACCGTTGCGGATCAACCGTAATGTCTGATTGCGGAATCGCTTTTGCTTTGGCCGGGGGTATCGCTTCGGGCAGTGGGGCTGCACAAGAAGCAACGGCAGCTCCAAGAGCTGCCGCCAACCAGCGAACTAGAACTACACTTTTTCCAGTTGAGCTATTCAACCGCCAAGCTGCTCGTCAACTTCACAGCCGGGTGCAGCAGATTTAACATGATTAATTGCTTCTGTTCGGTCCTGCTCGCTGCCAAACATTGCACTCGTTGCAACTACCTGTCCATTGGCAGATTTAACATTGAAGAAAAACATACCGTTTGCCGACTCTTTAAGCACATATCGTTTGTCTTCGGTACAGTTCTTCTTGACCGAATTTATCCCTTTAGATGCACTGTCCTTGGCCTTGTAATTTTCACTTCGTAAAATCATTTTACCTTCATCGTTTACAAACGAAAAACTGAAGGGTTCGGCTGCAGCACTTTTTTTTAAGATCGCTTTCATGGGGTTCTCCTGTTTATTACATCCAAGATGCTTCGCTTTAATCAACAATTAACCAGTCAGGACAGTTATCCTTTCCGTGTTGAGCTTGGCAAGTCTACCACCATCCCAACAAATCGCTGCCGGGTTGTAACGTTGTTTTATACTCAATTACAACCGGCACCTAAAAGCCACTTTTCACTCAAAGTGTAATATCATGTTACAAATCACAATACGCAACCGTCAAGCGACATTTTCGCCGCACTGGTTAGACACATTGTAAAATGCCCCATTTACTGCCGCTGTAGCCCCTGTTTGTATGAAATCCGGCTCTGTAACGTAATCAAAAGGCGACTCTCCGGAAATACTGTAAAACGCCTTATCTATTAGTTCACGACCGTCTCTGGTGCTTAGTTCACAGTGACTTGTACCAAATGTAACATTTAGTTTTACAGAAGGCTCCACACCGCCGCCGTCAATAATCACCATTTCATTAATAGCACCGCGCAAGCGATCAACAAGTCCGTCCAGATTACCTTCTGGAGTATCTGGTAAAACTAATACGAATTGACCCGCACTGAAGTTTGCCACTACGTCTGTCTCTCGAAGTAATACTGTGAGCCTTTTAGCCAGTTTGGATGTCGCTATTGCACTGCCTTGATGACCATATTCGTCATTCAACAGCAGAAAATCGACAATCTCAACTGCCACCACCGCTAGCGGAGACCCATAGCGATGGCATCGTGCTACCTCCGTATCCAGTCGCTGTTCCAGATACGCACGATTAAAAACACCACTGACAGGATCACGAACGATAATTCCACTAATGGTATTTATTTCAGTCAGATAATTTATCGTTTTCTTCAGAAGAATAAAATACACCAGAACAGCCACGCTCAGCACAAGAGGAATAAACATGGCAACCAGGGAAGACATAGAGACGGGATTAACAATACACAGGTATAATTCTATAAAAGCTGCAATTACTAAAAAGGCTGCTGTTGCCTGCCAACCACGACGCAGACGCCGGTCGGCCAGCGTAGACTCTACAAGATGCACAATGGCAACAGCTGAGCCGATCAGAAGCACCGCGATCAAAACACTAATAAAATACATATCGCCTTACTTCTTACTTGCGATCAACAGATGTTTGAATTCCATTATTCAACCATTTCTGTAATAACAGTATCAGAACCCTGCTCCATTCGTAACCAGTCATAATAATCCATTGAGGTCACTGACACGTTAGCGAATTGATCGTTACGGACAACCAACAGATGCACCTGATCTCCCGGTTTGTAAATAGACCAGATTTTTTCATACATCTGTGTCTGGCTGGAGACTTTGGCCTGGTCAACTGCAACAATAACGTCACCTGCCTTTAGACCCGACTTTTGAGCAGGCCCGTCCTCTACCACCGATCTAACAACAATGCCCTGTTTAGTTTGTTTGGTATCTACGCCCAACCAGGGTTTCATTGAGGCGTTTGATCGACCACTAACAATTAACTCACCCAGCACACCGGTAAGCGAATCAACAGGAACAAATATATTACCCGGTATTCTGATTTTCGGATCGATGTCAATATCTATGGTAACCAGAGCACCAATACCGACTAATTCTGCGTTGTCTGATACCAGTGCCGCGCCGGTAAATGAAGTACTGGGAGGATAAGTGTGAATAGCATCATTGATAATATATTCCCACCCTCCGGTGAATTTTTTAATTTTACCAACCTTGACACCTTTGGCATCTGCTTCACCGGTTGCGGGGATAATCATCAGCTTTTGAGCTGATTTCAAACCCGCTGATTTGCCAAGTTTGATCGGTGTGGTGGTAATACCAACCGGCGTTCTGACAAGGCCCAGACCGGTTGCTTCATCAAATGCCACAATCTTCGCCTGCTCAGTGACACCGTTTGAGAATGTCACCGTCACAGATGTCGCTTCTGCAATCGTATAGCCGGCCGTAACAATAAGCCCGTTTGCATCAAGAACAACACCGCTACCCTGACGTTCGATACCGAAATTTGCAGCGGTTCGGGCGATATCAGATGTCGTAGCATTAATTGTCACAATGGACTGCATCAGCCGGTCCATTGGATCATCATTGGCCGCTGCTATCACGGGGGGGTCTGTCAATGCATTATCCGGGTAGACAGACTCTTCAGATTGCGCAATAAAGGGAGAGACCATCGGATCTGCGATGACAATGGCTGAACAAAAAAAGCTGAAGACCATCGCGGTAGTTGCAACTGGCAACAATCGGCACAATTGGCTTATTGAAGCCCTTGTCATAAAAATATCCATCAGTCCCGCGCTCTTTGATTGTTCGCTTAACACGAAGTAGCACCAGAGATAGCAGTCCGCGTGCCATATCAGCGTTCCGCGAAAATCCAGTAAGGCGGAACCACCCGAAACGGCGCAATACGACAACAGTCACAAAAAAGGGCCGCGATTGCGGCCCCTCAGTCAGTCTTCCGATGGACGGATCAACCTCTTACATCAACACCGAGTTTATCGAGTGTGTCGTAGGTCAAGCCACCAGTTGCAAGACCGCGGGCATTCTGGAAACGCTCTACTGCTGTCATCGTCTCCCGGCCCAGGACACCGTCAATAGGGCCCGGGGCAAAACCGGCTGAATGCAGGGCACGCTGCACACGCTGGATCATGCCGTCAGTCATGTTGGTCTCACACAGAATAGAGCGCCATTCGAGGCGCGCATCAGAAACCTTAATACGCTTGGTTACAGTTTTCGTTTGCGCTGCAACCGGAGTTCTGATTTCCTGTGCTTCAGCAACCAGACGACGTACCTTTTTAGTTTCATACTTTGCAGGGATTTCCATTTTCTTAACAGAAGGAGGAGTCTTAACTACCCGACGCGAAACAGACGCCATCTTCGCCGGTGTGGCTTGCAGGCAAATCTGATTGCCAGTGCGTTTGCCGAAGTGAGTACCGTTTTCTGCTGCATTATGCCACATGTAGCTACCTTCCGAATCCATAACCCGCTTGGTTATATCTTTGAATTGAGCAGGAATTGCGACACGAGTCTCAGTCGAATCGGTAACTAACTTGCGAACACGAATAGTTTCGTAACGTGCTGGCTCTTCCATCACTTTGGTACTGGCAGCAGTCTTTAGAACCCTCTTATTAAGAGTTTTGTATACCGCTGGCACTTCAACCAGACACATGATATCGCCGCTGGAATGATCAATCTTTTCTACACTTCCGCGACCTTTTTTCCATACGGTCTTGGCATCTTCGACCTTGACCCGCTCGGAAACAGATTCAAATACCGCTGGAACCTCTACCAGCTTGCGAGAAGCCGGTGAAACCATTATACGCTGCTCAACCCACTCATACTTGGCAGGTGCCAGGACAATTTTCTCAGAAGCTTCTGATACCTGTACTCGCTCACTAACTGTTTTATAGGTTGCCGGTTTATAGTGTTCGTCAAAACACTGTCCCGGTGTGGCATTGTCAAGATCAGCACCGCCAGCCTTTGCAACCGAAATCATAGCCGGGTTGGCAACGATATTACTATTGACTGTGCCCATCACCCATTGCTGTGAGGCGGGCGATACTTCATAGGTTTGGGTTTCGGTTCCAAAAGTCGCAGGAATTGCACGCAATTCACTGCCAGCTTCGCTAACCATTACACGCTCTTCTGTCCACTCGTACTTGGCAGGAATAACCTTCAGCTGTTCACTGGCCTCTTTAACCACAACAGTAGAACTTTCAGTTCGATATTCTGCCGGAATAACAACTTTGGCATAACACTCACCGGGCTTGGCGTTCGGGAGTGCCGAAGTCATATCCTCAACGGCATAACCGATGTTTGCAGCGCTGACAAACGCCCCTAATATAGCTGTCTTGATAAGATTTTTTTTCATCTTTCTATTTCCGCTTCGGTTGTATTTAAAACTTGTTACCAGCTCAGCGTTGCCTGCAAATATTTGCTGATCCGGAAGAAAAATTAAACTAACGGCCTGAGCCTCGGGCATGCCGACTTTCACTCATAGTGAACAGGGATGCACTGACGCACATGCAGATCTCGATCCTAAAAACTGATCTCGATGCGTATAGCAGCAAAATGTTCGCTTGTCTGAAGTAAACAATTGTGGGCGGCAAATTCCGATGCCCACACACTGATCATAAACCGTAAAAACGGCAGAGTTGTAAGGTACAGTAGTAGCTGAGCGAGCACTTTTCCGACCGACTTCACATCACTGGTATTGATAAAGAAATTGTTTTCAGTAAGTAACAAAATAAATTTGATTTCAGCCATCGCGGCGATCACCACGATCCTGGTTGCGCTCTGGTACACCTACATGCACCTGTCCGATCAACAGAGCCAGCTTTCCGTTAAGCCACCGAGTCAATTTTCCAACATATCACTGGAAGCCGTCGACAGTACGCTGGGCCTGGTGGCGAACATCCCGTATCGCACCATTCAACACGCAGCAGAACAGGCAAGCGATGAACCACAAATCGGCAGCGGTGAACGCCAGACTTGTAAACGGATTTTAGGTGCTAATGTCTGTGCAACAACGGTGTGGCAATACCAGGTCAAACGTTCCGGGCAAGTAACACTGACAAAAAATAATGATTCAGTCAGAGTTTCAATTCCATTGTCACTAACCGGCAAAGTC
The DNA here is from genome assembly GCA_937922015.1 of uncultured Granulosicoccaceae bacterium. Taxonomy (GTDB): domain Bacteria; phylum Pseudomonadota; class Gammaproteobacteria; order Granulosicoccales; family Granulosicoccaceae. The sequence goes on along the minus strand of CAKZVB010000073.1, from coordinate 60,298 downwards.
GGCGTCGATGGTCGCAGCGCTAAACTACTCGGGCTGCAAAATAAGGATATTACCGGTGAGCTTCAGCTTATAGCTGATATCAGGATCGGTATAAAATCCAACTGGTGTCCCGCCATTGAAAGCAAATTGGAGTACCGCTGGCTAAGTGACCCGAGGATTCAATTGGCAGGTAAAATAAAAATCAATATGCGAAAATCTGCCGACAAAGCGCTGAACAAAAAGCTGAACAAACTGGAACAGAAATTTTCCTCTCTGATCGACTGTAAAAAATTTCGCCAGCAGGTCGCCACAAGCTGGAAGATTCACTACCTTCCGATAAAAATTCCAGGGCAGAATCAAGCGCCACATCAAGCACCGGGGCAAGCCTTCCTCGAATTGATACCAAAATCGGCAGCTGTCTCAAACGTCGTCGCACACAGCGATCATGTCAGCGTTGCTCTTGAAATGTTCGCGACTACTGAAATTGTTCAACAGCAGTCACTGACCACTTCACTGGTGCTGCCTGACTTACTGCCGAAAGTTACCAATCCTGGTGCGGTCGAGTTTAGTTTATTAATTAATCTGCCCTACTCTCAAATAAAAGAGTTGGTATCAAAAAAAGTACTGGGTGATGTGCAAAGCACCGACGGCAAAAATTTTCAAATTCTTTCCTTTGATCTCTACCCGTCCGGCAACCGTTTAATTTTTGATCTCGAATTTGTAACCACCGGCTTTAAAACGTTTCTGAAAACCACCGGACATCTCTACCTGAGTGCACGCCCGGTAGCTGACCCGGACTCAAACGAGCTTCGATTCGAAGATCTGCAGTTTACTCGCATCATAGACAGTGATCTTTGGTCTTTATTTTCAACGGTACTGCACCAGAGAATTCTGGACTCACTCCACGAGGCCGCCATCATTGATATGGCACCGCAGATGGCCAAATTAGAACGATCAATAGTAAAAACCCTGTCCGATCCCGAAAAGACCGCTGGTATAGTGGTCAATGCAAGCCCGCCTGAAGTGAGGCTGGTGACAGTAAATCCCGAGGCAGATTCACTTGCCGCCATTATTCACGTATCCACCAGACTTCACGCCACTATTCCACCGAACAGTTTGCTTAGAGACTAGCCCGGGGCGCGGGGGGAAATCCGCTCACAATGGACGCTTCTTTATCCCTTGCATTAACCCTATCTGTTAAAATAGCGTCATGGATGTCTCTCACATAATCGATTCTCTCAACCCCGAACAGCGCAAAGCCGTCACAGCCGAAGCTGGTCCGCTTTTGATACAGGCGGGTGCCGGCAGCGGCAAGACCCGGGTACTCACCCACCGTGTTGCGTGGTTAAACCAGGTTGAAGGTGTATCTCCTTTTGCAATTCTGGCGGTCACCTTTACCAACAAGGCCGCCGGGGAGATGCGCGCGCGCGTCGAAGAACTGCTGGGCAGTTCAGTCGGGCCCATGTGGGTTGGTACTTTTCATGGACTGTCGCATCGATTTTTACGCATGCACTGGAAAGAAGCAAAACTGCCACAGGCCTTTCAAATTCTCGATTCTGAAGATCAGCGGCGCATGGTACAGCGCACAATCCGGGGGCTGGATCTTGATGAAGCACAGTGGCCGGCCAGAACCGCTATGTGGTACATCAACGCAAAAAAAGACGAAGGGCTGAGAGCCGGATACATTCGCGACGAAGGCGACCCTACCGAACAGCAAATGATCCGCATTTACGATGCCTACCAGACAGCCTGTGAACTGGCGGGCGCGGTTGATTTTGCCGAGCTCTTGTTACGAGCCTTGGAGACGCTGCGCGACAACGAGGAAATACTGCAGCACTATCAGGCCCGCTTTCAGCACCTGCTGGTCGACGAATTTCAAGACACCAATGCCATCCAGTATGCCTGGCTGCGCCTGCTTGCCGGAGATACGGGCAACCTGTTCGCTGTCGGTGACGACGACCAGTCCATCTATGGCTGGCGTGGCGCAAGAGTTGAGAATATTCTAAATTTTGACATCGATTTTCCGGGCACCAAAGTAATCCGCCTGGAACAAAACTACCGCTCCACAGCAACTATTCTAAATGCTGCCAACGCGTTAATTGAAAACAACAGCGGCCGGCTCGGCAAGAATCTCTGGACAGACATCGGCGACGGTGACCTGATCACCTTTTACAGCGCGTACAACGAAGGCGATGAAGCACGCTTTGTGGTTGAACGCATTAACGACCACATCCATGCCGGCGGCAGCCGCTCGGATGCCGCAATTCTTTACCGTTCAAACGCTCAATCACGGGTTTTGGAAGAAGCACTCTTCCGCAGCGGTATGCCCTACCGTGTGTATGGCGGGCTACGCTTTTTTGAGCGAATGGAAATCAAAGACGCGCTGGCCTATATGCGACTGATAAACCTGCCCGAAGATGACATCTCGTTTGAGCGCATAGTCAACCAGCCAACCCGTGGGATCGGCGATAAAACCATTACGCAAATTCGCGATGTCGCGCGCGAGGCCGGCGTGTCACTCTGGCATGCCAGTGCGGAAATTCTCAGTGCCAACGCTTTAAAGGGCCGGGCGGCAACAGCCGTGGGTGGCTTCATGACGCTGATTATTAAATTGCGTGCCGACACCAAAGATATGCCATTAAACGATATGGTCGAGCACATTATCGAACACAGCGGCTTGCTGGCTCACTATAAGAAAGATCGCACCGACAAAGGCGAAGCGCGCATAGAAAACCTTCAGGAACTTATCGGTGCGGCAGGTATGCCGGTAGAGATTCCTGAAGACATGCCGGACATGTCCCCGCTTGATGCGTTCCTGTCTAACGCCGCGCTCGAAGCTGGTGAAAAACAAGGTGATGAGTGGGAAGAGTGTGTTCAGCTGATGACCATGCACTCTGCCAAAGGTCTGGAGTTCCCACTGGTGTTTATTACCGGCATGGAACAGGGGCTTTTCCCAAGCCAGCGCTCAGTTGAAGAAGGTGGTATTGAAGAAGAAAGGCGTCTTTGTTACGTCGGAATAACCCGTGCTGAACAAAAATTGTACTTAAGCATGGCCGAACACCGCAAGCTGTACGGTCGCGATCACTTCAATACCGTCTCAAAATTCATCTCCGAGATTCCATCAGAGCATCTGCAGGAAATAAGACCACGCTTGAACACCACCAGGCCGGTGATGCAACCGGCACAGCGCCGCAAAGAAGTCCGTGAAGATAACGTTACCGGGCTGTCGGTCGGTCAGCGTGTCAGGCATGGCAAGTTCGGCGAAGGAATTGTCACCGACTATGAAGGTCAGGGAGCCCATGCGCGGGTCTATATAAACTTTGAGGACGTTGGTGCTAAATGGCTGGTAATGGCCTATGCCAATCTGGAAGTGCTAAACGTCGCGTGAGACCCTAAACAAGCCCGGACAACATGTAGTACTGCGGGTCGCAATTAGAGTAGTCGGGTCAACGAAATCCGGAACGTTTTTAATAATAGTGTGCTAATTTCGAATCAGGCAACGCGGACTCCTGATGAGCAACTATTCTATCGTCTCACCGAAAATTGATCCCGGCAAAGTCCGTCCTGATGGAAGCCCGGACGACAACGATCGTACCGAGATCGGTCCCACTAAAAAAGCGTTTCAAGAGTGGCAGGACCTGGGCATTGCTACACCCAACCTCGAACGCATGCGCCGGACCAGACTACAACGCATCGTCGATCAACTAAATGCCCGGCAGTACGATGGTGTCTTGCTGTTTGATCCACTAAACATTCGTTACGCTACCGACTCCACCAACATGCAATTGTGGGTGGCACACAATCCGGCGCGAGCCTGTTTTGTCTCCGCCGCAGGGGATCTGATTCTTTGGGACTTTCACGGCTGTGACCATTTAAGCGCACACCTCAATCTGATCACCGATCACCGGCATGGTGCCGGCTTTTTCTACTTTGTTGCCGGAGATCAGGAACCACGGCTTGCCTCGGAGTTCGCCACAGACGTCGATCAGGTAATGCAACAATACTGCGGCAGCGGCCGTCGACTGGCTATCGACAAAATTGAGATCTCTGGTCTCGAGGCACTGCAACAACGCAACTTTTCCATACAGAACGGTCAACAACTGATGGAGCACGCGCGTCTTGTCAAAGGCATAGATGAAATCAACGCCATGCGCTGTGCAGTGGCCACCTGCGAAATCGCCATTGAACAAATGCACCGGCAACTTGCCCCCGGCATCGCTGAGGTAGAGCTATGGTCAGTTTTACACGGCGAAAACATAGCTCGTGGCGGCGAATGGATCGAAACAAGAATTCTTAACTCAGGCCCGCGCACCAACCCGTGGATGCAGGAGGCCGGCCCCAGAGAAATACAAAACGGTGATCTTCTGGCTTTTGATACCGACCTGATAGGGCCGTACGGTATGTGCTGTGATATGTCGCGAACCTGGTATTGCGGAGACGGCACACCCGCCACGGAGCAACAACATCTGTTCCAGGTAGCCCATGACCACATCATGACTAACGCAGAGTTACTCGGGCCCGGTGTCAGCTTTAAAGAACTAGCTGAAAAAGGACAACGTCTACCAGAGAAATATCGCGCCCAGCGCTACGGCGTGATGATGCACGGTGTCGGTTTATGCGATGAGTTTCCCGCCATTTATTATCCCGAGGACTACATCGAAGGTGCATTTGACTACGTACTGGAGCCAGGAATGATGATATGTGTGGAAGCCTATATAGGAGCAGTCGGTGGACAAAACGGTGTGAAACTCGAGGACCAGATACTCATCACTGACAGCGGTCACGAATGGATGACTCACTACCCTTACGACGAAAAATTATTGGCAGCCCCGGCTGATTTATAGCCAATCTGCAGCACAGCGTTTGGCACGACTCTTTGGTATCAACATCTTTAAATCTGGATTAACTAGTAGTCGAGAATCACTTCAAAGACTACTGAGTCGACGGCATCTGCCGTGGTGATCTGAAACTCCAATATCCACTGACCGTGCATATTAAATTTCACACCCTCCACCTGGTATTGGCCCTCACCAAGATATCCGCTGACCTCGGGTTGCGTCGGTAGTCCGTGCCCATGCATGGGCATACCGCCGCCGACACTTATTCTGGCCGGGCTGACAGCCTCACCGGTGCCACTGTCCACCACGGTTACAAGCCAGGTTTGAAACTCGTTTAGCGAAGAATTCGCAGAGTTTGAATCGAGGGTGACTTTGAAAATCCCGTTACTGGATTCTTTGACATTCTTGAACCAGGAATTTTCAGTGCCATGTGCTGTAGCGGCCAGCACCCATACAATAAATATCGAAGACAGTACGCGAGTAAGCAGCCTTGCAGAATTCATAGACATATTCCCAAAAGCATCGAAAAAGGACTAGTCAATCATCAAGTGTGACTACCTGCGACTGCCACTGCAAGAATCGTTCTGACCTGCTTTCTACGCGCCCTGGCCGTGATCTGGCCGCGAACCGGCCGGGATCTGTTTACTTTCCAAACCTACTTCTCATGCTATTAGTCTGGCTAGGCAATCTCGGCCAATCGCTCAACTTCAGCAGCTTGCCAGCCTTTCTCACTTCGGGTTTCAATGTACTCTACTTCTTCGCCTTCATTTAGCGACTTATATCCTTCACCCACAATAGCGCGATAGTGTACGAAAACATCTTCTTCAGACTCGTTTACTATGAAGCCATAGCCTTTGGCGTTATCGAACCACTTTACTTTGCCTACTGATTTTGACACGTCTTAACCCTTGGAATTCTTGGTGAAATTATTGTCCATACAACGATATAATCAACTGTCCCTGAATCACAGGTTCGCACCACACCCGCCACGCGAAATTTAGCATATCTGGAAGATTCTTCGCAATTGGCATTTTGGTGAATACGCCACTTCAAAAGTAAATTGACAGCAGCTTCACCCGAACCATCCTTTAAGCACCAGAACCACTGCCGCTATCGCTGATGTTGTCAGCAGCGCCAGCCGGTATCGACGATCAACTACCTTGCGGCTTAGTCGCCCCGCCACGGTTCCGGCCATCATCGGGGGCAACATCATTACGCACAAGGCTATTTCAGCAATCCCCAACCAACCGATTGTCGCTAAAATTACTGCCGAACACAGACAGCCGATCGCAAAAATCGCAGCCAGCGTAGGTCTGGCATTGCCTGCATAACTGCCCTGATAGACCAGCGCCAGTGGTGGTGCACCCACACCGGTGATAGTACCCATCAAACCGGAAACGGCACCCATCGAAGTCAGAGACAGTGGAGACTTTGCAAGTGTGAAGTTAAACACAGACAGCACCACGGCCGCGCCTACCCCGAGCCCGAACACCACCATAAAGGCACCTTTATCGACTATCGACGAAAGCACCCAGGCGGCGACTAATGCACCTAACAGCCTTCCGAGCACCGCGTGCCTGGCCTCCGGCCAGATTATGTTTGCACGCTCTGACCAGGCTCCCATGGAGCTGGTTATCAACCCGACCAGAAGCGTTGCTACCGGCACGAATGCCGGATCAACAAGCGCCAGCAGTGGCGCTGCAGTCAGGCCGTAGCCCATGCCGAGCGAGGCCTGTACTATTGATGCAAAAAACACAATCACACACATCAGAACAAGGCTGATGACAGACGGCACGTATAGCGATTCAAATATCAACTGTTGGGGAGAATCCAACGGGGTTCCATAATCGACAGGCGGAAAGAGACTTACACATTCGTGACGTAAGTCCAACCGTCAACTGTACTTGATCACACCTCGAGTGTCAGCGGATTTGCAGCCGGCACCACAACCGTAGACAATTTGGCGACCCGCGACCCCCTGACAGCGAGTGACCCGGCAGCAATAATTACCTTTCAACTGGATTTTGGCACTAAACTTCCGTCTCTCGTTAAATTCACCTTCTCATGACACTTTTTCCGCGTGATTTGGTCCTAAACTTATCTACTTTGCGAAAGTTTGTATGAACCTCAGATCTGCCACATTACTAAGCGGCCTGCTCACTACGTTGCTGACCGCCAGCCCTGCGTTCGCACAGCAGGGTATTTGCGTAGCACCACAACGCCCGGTGTGTCCACTGGTTGTGGCGTCTGTGCCACAGCATGAATTTACTTTCTCGAGACTAATATTTGCTGACAACCCAATTGCCGTTCATGAACTTGGAGATTACGTCGGCTTTCCACACTGGCAGGCGGACTGCTCCGACTCCGATCCGCACTTTATCTCCGCTATAAAGCGCATGACCCGTATTAACACCAACGATGACTCGCAAAGTATCTCACTTATGGATGCGGCCATTTATGACTACCCGGCGCTGTACATGGTCGAAGCAGGATTCGCATCCTTCACCGAGTTCGAAGCGGTTCGCCTTCGTGAATATTTACTGCGCGGCGGTTTTTTACTGGTCGATGACTTTCATGGCAGTTACCAGTGGGGAAAATTTCTCGAGTGGATGGGTCAGGTATTCCCAGATCGGGATATAGTCGATATCCCCAAAAACCACGAAGTATTCCACGTGCATTTTGATATTGACAAATTCGTACAAATACCCGGATTGCGAGCACTTTGCCTGAACAACGGTGCAACCTGGGAACGCCCCATGACCAAAACCGGTGGTGTAATTGAGAGTAACTTATCCCGGCAGGAACCCGCGTGGCGGGCCATACTCGACGACGATGACAGGGTAATGGTGATGATAAACTGGAACGTTGATCTGGGGGATGCGTGGGAACACGCCGATATGGAAGAATACGCCTCTGAATACACCTCTACAGCCTATCGCCTGGGGGTTAATTATATGATTTACAGCATGACTCACTAAAGACCGGAGCCCACGGCTACCGCGTCACCATTGTTGAACCACGGAAAACCGGCGCGGCTGCAGTGCAGCTCTCGCAGGCGGTGCATCTACTGACCCGGCGATAGTCTGGTAAACAGCATCACTGGTCAGAATCACTACCGGGTTTGGCTGCCCTTTTCTGCAGTAGCAACTGTTTTGCCTCTTCCCCCATATGCGGCTCACCTCGTTGTCGTGACAGTCGCATCTGTTTTTCCCGCTCTAAAAACCGCGTCTTTTGCTCTTCGCTAATCTGATCGTGACAACGCGGGCAACTGGCTCCGGCTATAAAATACTCACTGCGTTTATCTTGTTCAGTGATCGGCCGCCGACAAGCATGACACTGATCATAACTGCCTTTCTTAAGCTTGTGGTCTACTGTCACCCTTTCATCAAAAACAAAACACTCACCCTGCCACATTGATTGTTCTTCAGGAATTTCTTCGAGGTATTTAAGTATGCCACCCTTAAGGTGATAAACTTCATCAAAACCCTGTTCCCGAAGGTAGGCTGTCGATTTTTCGCAACGAATGCCACCGGTACAAAACATCGCTACTTTGTTTTTATTTGTATTTTTAAGTGCCGGAAGCAACTCATTTTTTACGTAGTCCGGAAACTGTCTGAAGCTGTCGGTATCAGGATTAATGGCACCCGAAAACGTGCCCACCTCACATTCATAATCATTACGGGTATCGACAAGCAATACATCCGGATCACTGATCAGTTTATTCCAGTTAGCGGGCTCCACGTAGGTGCCGGCTGTCAGCAGGGGATCAATGCCTTCCACCCCCATGGTGACTATTTCTTTTTTCAGCTTCACGCGGGAGCGTTTAAAAGGCGCTACATCAGTGGTAGATTCTTTCGAATCCAGACCGGCGAATTCAGGCTGGCTGCGCAACCAATCCAACACTTTGTCTATATCGGCTCGCGCACCGGATATCGTGCCGTTGATACCTTCGCTGGCCAGTAGCAGTGTTCCGCGAACCCTGTGTTCAAGCATAAGCGCCAGCAGCGGCTGTTGCAGCCTTTCATGATTAGACAGCCGTACAAATTTATACAGCGCGCAGACAATAATTGATTGCACTTTGAGGATCTCCGGGCCTGCCGGAACGTAAATCCGGTGCCTGTTAGATTAGAACAGCAACCACCTATTGTATAAACTGTTGCACATAAAACAAACTATCAACAGCAGCTCAAGGCCGTTTTCCATGCAAAGTTCTGAAATACTCAAGAAGCTGGTGGGTTTCCCGACGGTCAGCCGCGACAGTAATCTGGAGCTGATTCACTATATTGCAGATTATCTCAACGACCTGGGCTTTCAAAGCCAGCTGGTCCACAACGAAGAAAACACCAAAGCTAACCTGTACGCCGTTATCGGTCCCCAGAACAAGCCCGGTGTGATGCTATCCGGACACACTGACGTAGTACCGGTAGACGGTCAGGACTGGTCCTCCGATCCGTTTGAGCTGCGCTTTCAGGATGACAAATTCTACGGCCGCGGCAGTGCAGACATGAAGGGGTTTATCGCCTGTATACTTTCGATGCTCGGCAACGTAGATGCAAATAAACTGCTAACCCCCATCCATCTGGCGTTCAGCTACGATGAAGAAATCGGCTGCATCGGTGTGCGGCGCCTGCTGGACATGCTCAAAGACGCACCGGTCAAACCGAAGTATTGCATTATAGGCGAGCCCACTTTGATGCAACCCGTCGTGGCTCATAAGGGGAAGACCGCGGTGCGGGTAAAATGTACCGGTTCAGAGTGTCATTCAAGTCTTGCCCCCGATGGATTAAACGCCATCTATCTGGCAACTGACCTGATCAGTGCAATACGGGATCTTCAACAACAGCTTATCGATACCGGCCATCACGACCATGATTATGATATCAGTCATAGTACATTGCATGTGGGCGTGATCAACGGCGGCACCGCGCTAAACATCGTACCGAACCACTGTGAATTTGTGTTTGAGATTCGAAACCTACCCGAAGACTCACCAACGCAATTAATCGAACAGCTGCGCAATCAAGCCAACCGTATTGCAGAAAGTTACACGGACAGGTTTCCGGCTGCCGGTATCAGTCTGGAAATCTACAATACCTACCCCGCACTAAATACTGCTACCGACAGCGATATTGTCAAACTGATCACAGAACTGACCGGCGCAAATAAAACCGGGAAAATAGCCTTCGGCACAGAGGGCGGGCTATTTACAGAACAACTGGCACTGGAAACTATTGTGATAGGACCCGGCAGCATAGAACAGGCACACAAGCCTGATGAATATATTGCCAGCTCGGAACTACAGCGTTGCGATGCCTTTTTGCAGAAGCTGGTAACCGCACTGTCCGATTAGCTTAATCTGTATCAGTTGGCCATTAGTTTTTCATCAAACGGACAACGGGTTAAGTTCTCCACACCGGTTTCGGTAATCAACACCTGGTCTTCCAGTTTAATTCCATCGCGCCCTCCGACTTCTCCCAGGTAGACTTCAACGCACAACATCATGCCCGGTTCGAGCACGCCGTTATAACCTCGTTGCTCCCAGTCAACGGGGTATTTAACCGAGGGCCATTCATCGCACAAACCGACACCATGATATTTAGAACCGTATCGCTGTGGAATAAACTCCTCCGGCAACTGGTGGCCCTGTTCACAGAGCTCTTTAAAACTCACACCCGGTTTTAAAATCCGAGTGTTTTCCATAATGTGCTCAAGGGCAATACTGTGCAGACGTCGCTGCTGCGCTGTTGGTTTGCCGTCACCGATAAACCAGGTACGCGATATGTCGGCGCACATGCCATAACAACCGATCAAATCGGTATCGAATGCCAGCAGCTCGTTGTTTTGAATCACACGCGGACCACACTCCTGGAACCACGGATTAGTCCGGGGACCGCTATTTAGAATTCGCGTTTCAATCCATTCACCACCACGTCGTATATTTTCTTTGTGCAACTCTGCCCATACGTCATTTTCAGTGATTCCGGGTACGGTTCGATCTCGCATGGCAACTATCGATTGCTCGCAGGCATGCATAGCACACCGCATCGCTTTAATTTCATCAGACCCTTTAACCGCACGGGTACGCTCGGTGACTTCCTCACCATCACATACTTCAATACCCAGGCCCTGCAGTGCATGCAAACCGGCTATCTGGATTTTATCGATCGCCAAACGTCTATTATCACCGCAATGCTCACGCAACAGCTCATCGATTGCATGAGCAAAGTCCAGTGCTTTTTCTTCAGTCCGGTCACCGGTGGCAAAATAGAAAAACGACCCGCCCGCTCGAACCTCTTTTACCAGCGGGTTAAATTCAGACATGTGGGTTAACGCCCCGTATTCCCAGATCACCATATGACCGTCAGCCAGTAACAAACAGGCCCGACACGGGTTATGCGCGCACCACAGCTGCATGTTGGTGGTGTCGGTGGCGTACCTGACGTTTAAGGGATCGTACATAAGCAAACCCGCCAGACCGCGATCGACAATGGCCCCGGTCAGTTTCTGCCACCGATACTCCCGCATTGCCGGAATATCAGGGCACTCGAGGCCAGCTGTCTGCCACTCTTCATAGGCAAGCGCGGTGGGGCCTATCTCAACCCGATCATTGTCGTCGGGTGTGTTATCAGGGCGACGGCCCGCAACAATCTTAGAGCTGTAATGCTGTGACATAGTAGTGCTGCTGTAAAAATTGAGACCACCGGACCATCCATAATTAATCCAGCCGCTGAACATTGCAAGCTCAGGCTTAACCAATTACGCCAATCACCACAAGCAGTAAGATGATGTATATTGGTTGCTACACGACCAACCCCAGAATAACAACAGGTCTGCCCATGTCCGGTACACACAAGAATCATCTCGACATAGAGTTTGTCCGAAGCTGTTTCCCTGCTTTTGAAGAACCTCTGGCGGCTAAGACCGCGTTTTTCGAAAATGCCGGCGGTAGTTACGTAGCGGGTCCGGTGCTGGAAAAGCTGATGCATTTTTACCGGGTAAACAAGGTTCAACCCTATGGTGAATGTGAAATTCTCCGGGTAGCGGGCGAACAGATGGACGCCGGTCGTCAGACCATGGCAGACCTTCTGGGAGTAGCAAGCAACAATATTACCCTTGGTGCGTCGACCACACAGAATTTCAACACAATGGCCTACGCTTGCTCTGCCATTGTCAACAAGCACTCGGAAGTAATAGTTACGGAGCAGGATCACGAAGCCAATATCGGCGCCTGGGAGAGACTATGCCGACGCAGCGGTGCCAAACTGGTGATATGGCCGGCAGACCCCGTCACCGGGGAACTGTCACTGGAGTCTTTCGAGCAGCTTTTAAACAAAAACACCGCCATTGTCTGCATGACCCACAGCTCAAACATCGTAGGCACCATTAATCCGGTGGCAGAAGTCATCAGCCTGGCCAGACCACTGGGCTGCAGGATCATTGTAGACGGTGTTTCTTTCGCACCACATCAGTGGCCCGATATCCCGCAACTGCAGCCGGACGCCTATTGTTTCAGCACCTATAAAACCTACGCAACCCACCTTGGGGTCATGTATACCGCTACGGATTTCGCACAATCACTCGACCCGCAATGTCATTATTTTAACGAAGGTTATCCTCAGAAACGCCTCGATGGCGCCGGCCCTGACCACGCGGCAATCGCAGCTCTGGACGGACTGGGGGACTATTTTAACGCAAGTTACCACCATCACTTCGGCTCGACAGACAACAGTGATAACTCGCTCTATGAGAAAACCCAGAGCATTGCCGCCTTAATGCATGCACATGAAAGCGAGCTTTGTGCACAACTGCTGTCGGGAATAAAAGACCTGCCGCTGCGCATTATCGGTCGCAACCGCATGGAAGGCCGCGAAGCGAATATAGCACTTACCTCGGAAACCCATACCTCACAGGCACTTTCAAAAGCACTGGCAGCAAAAGACATCGCAGCCGGGCATGGCCATTTTTACGCACTAAGACTGTTAGAAAAAGCCGGAATAAAGGATACTGAAGACGGTGTTTTAAGGATTAGTTTCAGTCACTACAACAACGCCCGTGATGTAGAACGTGTCCTTGAGGCGCTGGCGGCAATTCACTAGCTGGCTCATCACCGCACTAATTCACTTTACCGGAACACAGTCTTGGTTGATATTAGCACCACCAGAGCCGCACTGATCAAACCAGAGTGGAGCAATAAAGTACCCTCGCCCGCTTATGATTCACTGACCCCCCAACAAAGACGTGATACCAGACTGGCCAATCCCTGGTCGTTCCTGAATGTCACCCTCTCCCCTGAAGATATCTCTATCGATCCGGACTCGTCAGCCGAGGTCAGTGTCGATCAGCTAATCACGCTGGCGCGCGAGTCAATCGATCGCATCAATAATGCAGGCGCATTTAGCAAACCCTGCAATATGTTTTATTTATATCAACTGCAAAAAAACGATCATACACAAACTGCGTTAGTTGCCGACGTCGCCACGGCTGACTACGATTCAGGCAACATTAAAATACACGAACAAGTCCAGCCGGACAGAGCGAATCTGCTTGCCGAGCATATGATACGCGTTGGTGTGATATCAAGCCCGATAGCCATGACCTTTCGCACCACTGGAGACATCAAGCGCTTGTTTACGCTTTGCCTGAGCCAGCCTGCCACGCTAACCATCACCGCCGGTTTGAATATCACCCAGAAAATCTGGCAAATCACGGACACCGTCATTACCGGACAATTCGTGCAGGCATTCAAACACCAGTCACTCTATATCATCGACGGCCACCATCGCGCTGCAGCCACCAGTGCGGTCAATCATAAATTCAATCACATGATTCAGACACCGCTACCGCTGTTCAGTGCACTTTTTCCGCACAATGAATTAAAACTGCTGGGTTTTAATCGCTGGATAAAGCCAGACAACAACACAGTAACGGCAGATAAACTACTGGCCAGGTCGAATTGCACTTCAATCGATGGCTATAGAGCACCCGGGCAAACAGAGTTAATTCTCTATACACAGGGGCAGTGGCTTTCGTTTCAGTTAAACAGGCAGGAAGAAAACGATTCTGATGTAGAACTACTGCAGTCACAACTGTTGCGACCGTTATACGCAATAGAAAACGACAACCAACGCAAAATAGAAAATATATCCGGTATGCAGGACCCTCTTGAACTGAGCCAGAAAGTAGACCAGCACGGTGGTACCGCAATCTACCTCGCCCCACTAACCGTCAACCAGTTTCTGCAAATCGCAGACACCGACAGTCTGCTGCCTCCCAAATCAACGTACTTCACGCCGAAAGTCCAATCCGGAGTTTTTCTGCGCTCTACAAAAAACTAACAGACAGAACCTTAACTAATCCGTGACAGAAATCTTACGAGACGGGCTCTATACGGCTGAGGCCAGCCAACTGTAGACACAAACCACCAAAGCAAAACACCTCCGTTCGCCATCCCCATTCAGGCAGGGTAAAATAAAACAATCAGATCTTCCCACGAGGTATCAAATGAACGCCCTGCAAATAAAGCTCACCGGTGAAGTCACCGACACCAACTTTGAAGAATGGAAAACAGAGCTGCTGGCTCAAATTGCCGGAAGCAAACGCGAACTGAAAACAGATGACGATTTCGCCATCGCAGAGTCTGATGTAAAGAGCTTTAAATCCGGTGAAAAGACACTAAAAGCCGCGAAAGAGTCAGCACTTGAACAAGCAGCAGCGATACAAAAGCTATTCGCGGCGATAGATGAAGTCACCGAAGAGGCACGCCAGGCCAGACTTTCTTTGGAAAGACAAATCAAAAGCCGCAAAGAGGAAATCCGCGATGAGATTGTCGACGATGGCATGCGAAATATCGAAGCCTGCCTGGCAAAACAAAGCGCGACTTTTCAGGATGTAAACCGCGAGACCTTCATGCGTCGGGACGAACTGGAGGATTTCACCAAAGGCAAGCGTAGCGGCAGTGGAATGCAAAAGGCGGTCAACGAAGCCGTTGACGAAGTAAAAGAAAAAATCAAAGCCCGCGCAGAATTGATCGCAGACAATGAGAAAACAGTAGCGCAGGTCGATTCAAAATACACAGCGCTGTTTCAGGACAAAAGTACACTGCTGGGCCAGAACGCTGAAGAATTGGCCAAAACAATTAAAGAACGAATAGCATTTTTCGAGGAAGAACAGGAAAAACAAAAAGCCGCCGAACTGGCCGCCAAAAAATCCACCAGCGACAATGCTGATGCGAGTAGTGCAGACAACGATGAAAATGACATCGAGGAGGAGGAGGACGACGAAGTTGAACCGGAAGAAGAAGAAAGCACCGCAGATCTGGAACAACGCCATACCATTTCCATCGAAGTTTTCGCCGACGCTTCACGAGCCAATGAATTTCTGGATGAATTAGAGGGTCGCTACAGTCACCGTGAAATGATCGGTGAAATTCGCCTGGAAAAGTAGGCGTTATTTCGTTTTGTCGGTATCTTTATTATTACCTGCCGACTAATAACGTCGCTGGGCTTTCGATAAGAAAGTCTAGTAAACACCAAAGTACTCAGCTTGCTCCCATTCAGACACTGTCTGGTGATACCGCTTCCATTCCGCCCGTTTGATTTGCACAAAATAGTCTACGCAGTTATCGCCAAGAGCAGTACGGTAAAACGAAGATGCCTCAAACGCGTCGATAGCGCGTAAAAGACTGTCAGGTAGTATCACAGACGCACTATCGTATGGTGTTTCAACCGCCATCGGCGCCGTCAAATTCCGGTTCAGGCCATCGAGACCACACAGAATCTGGCTGGCGAAAAACATATAGGGATTTGCAGTGGGCTCGGCAACCCGGTTTTCTATTCGACTGGCAGAGTCACCATTATTCAGTAGCGCGCGAATCATGGCACCTCTGTTATCACGCCCCCACTGAATACGATCCGGTGCAAGCTGGTGCGCGCGATAGCGTTTATATCCGTTAACCGTTGGTGTGGTTAACATACAAGTCGCCGCGGCATGTTCCAGTAAGCCGGCAATCCATGCACTGGCGGTTTCAGTCAATTCACCATCGGCAGCTGGCATCATCAGGTTCGATCCCGTCTGACTGTCTGTCACCGACTGGTGCAGGTGCCAGCCGCTGGCCGCCACATTGTCTATCTTTGGCTGACACATGAAAGTGGCATGCAATCCACGCTTAAAACACACCTCTTTAACCATGGTTCTGAACATCATCATGTTGTCTGCATGGCTTAACGGATCAGCAGGATCAAAAGTAAATTCAAACTGGCTGGGACCCATTTCCACTTCCATAGAGCGCACCGGGATATCCAATCCCTCACAGTTGCGTCTAAGATCATCCATGACCGGCTCCAACTGAGCATATCGAGTCTCTGTGAGAAATTGATAGCCCTGCGCCAGATTGCGTGTTGTTACCGGACTGCCCGGCATTGTCGATTGTGCGTGCTCAAGGGCTGGATCGATGACTTCGAATACGTGAAATTCAACCTCCAGGCCGGTAACCAGCTTTCTATTTTTATCTGCCAGCCGCGCAATAGCATCTTTCAGCACATCTCTGGTGGAAAATTCTATAGCATTGAGATTGGTTAGCCGGACGTCGCAGAGAATCCATGATGAATGTGGCGACCAGGGAAGAATACGAAACGTGGCAGGATCAGGAACCATTAGAATATCCCCGGCACCTGCCATACAATAATTATCGAGCTGTGCGTCAGGTGACCACACAGGAAATACCGTTCTGTGCGAGGTATCTTTTAGCAGTAAGGTTGAAGGAGCGGCTATACCTGAGGTGAAAATAGACTCAATGGCACCTGCAACAATCGTTTTACCACGCAGCACGCCGTGTTGATCAGTGAACAATACCCGTACCGTTTCAAGCTCGCTGTCTGTCACCCGCCGGATCAATTCTGCGGCTGCGGCAATGGTCTCTGAACACAGCAAACCGGCCTTACCAAGCTTACTATCGGATAACCTCCGGGCTATATCAGATGAACTGTCACCCATGCTTTGAGCTCACTGTTGCATCCCAGTAAGTGCACGCTTCGCGACGTTCGGCATCATGACGTAAATACTCTTCGCGCCAGTTGTCGGGAGTCGCAATTGTGTCATTCGAGATCGGTCCAACAATATTTTTCACATCGCTGTCACCACGCATGGGGAGTTTATCTGCCCGTTTTTCAGCAACACTTTTTATCGCCGCGCGCAACATCCTGCGATATTGGATGATACCGACATCGGTCGTTGCCAAATGCTCTTTAGTACGATCGGCAACAGGACCGGGGCTTTCAACCGCCCACTGATCATGCACGTTTATATCGAGTCCCATCCCGGTGTAAGTCTCGCGCATCTGCTCGTCGGCGTCATACCCGTAATTATTGAGTTTATTTTTTATCGGTGCATAGTCAGGCAGACGGTGTTCTTTAAGCCGCTGGCTGCGCATGATTTCTTTATCTACCGGTTTATCGAAGCTTGTAAACATTGAATACCAATAGCAGTTCTCATCGTCTACCGGAACATGCCATTGAGTAATAATCATTTCACGCGACATTGGTATGCAGATGGCGCCAGGGAAGATCTGGTTAGTTACCCTCACGTGAGTCTGTCCATTATCCAGTTGGCGCAGTGCTATCAGCCGCATACCGTAGTCGGTTTCTTCGACTGTTATTTCAGGTCGCGGGTACTCACGCAGCAGTCTGGTCATCGGGATGTCAGTATCAGCTGCCCTGTCGCGAAATTGTTTACCGTAACCATCATCGGGATCTTCGTCTTCTAAAAACCGATGAAGAAAAGACGCGTGGGCGGGATCGATGCCAACCTCCATCGCCTGCAACCAATTGCACTGCCACAATCCCTTAAAAGCAAACACATGGGTATCCGGCGCTCGAAAACAATCAAAGTCGGGAAATTCAGGTGGCTCACCCGGCCCCATATAGGCGAATACAATTCCGTTTTTCTCTATCACAGGATAGCTGGTACTTTTAACACGCTGGTGCATTTTCGAATCAACAGGCTCAGCGGGTTGTTCAACACATTGGCCACTGCGATCAAAATGCCAGCCATGAAACGGGCAGCGCAATCCGTTGTGTTCCAGCCTGCCGAAACACAAATCGGCACCGCGGTGGGGACAATGGCGATCGATCAGACCGAGTTCGCCTTCGCCATCGCGAAACAACACCAGCCGTTCTCCCAGCAGTGTGACACCCACCACCGGCCGTTTGCCTTGTAGCTCGTCACTCAGGGCAGCCGGCTGCCAGTACAGTCGCATCACCTCACCGGCAGCCGTGCCGGCGCCAGTCATGGTGAGTGCGTCATTGAGTTTTTGACTTATCATTTGAGCGTCCTTTTACCAACCGTTATGCATTGGGTATACACATTTCACCCCTGAACAACCGGCGGCCTATTCACAGACGCCACAACAGGAAATACTTCCTTGAACAGTCACAGAATTTTCAGCCAGCCAGGATTTTATTAAACCCCGCAGTCGACTCCACTATAATATGTTCAGGCATTTATCACGAGTCCACTATGATACGTTTAAGCAATTTTTACGGCACAGGAGAACACTTGCATGTCGGGCATTATTGATCTGCACGAACTATTAATATCCATGCAGCCCGAACTGCAAAGCGGAGAGTTTGTATTTTGTACAGTAAACGGAAAACTAATCGACTACCTGCACCTTGCACCACTGGCCACCTTCAGGGAAGCTGAAGGTCTAACACTTATTACAACGCTGGAGGCCGCAAAGAGAGAAGGCTTAAAATATGACGGTCGATATAAACAAATTACGCTCACTGTGCACAGCAGCCTTGAAGCGGTAGGACTGACGGCGGCAGTAGCAGCCAAACTGACTGCCTATGGTATTAGTGCAAATGTGGTGGCAGCCTATTTTCACGACCATATATTTGTCCAAACAGAAAGAGCGCACGATGCCATGAGTGCGCTTGAGGAATTTTCCCAATCGACCGACTAAGCATGTAGAAAAACCAAACCGGTTTTTCTAAGTTGCCTGTAAGCGTGATTATATCAAACTACGTTAACTGTCATTTGATCAAGACCCTCGACCAGCAGTTCCATGACATCCCCTTTATTGACTGGCCCCACCCCTGAAGGTGTGCCCGAAAGGATCACATCACCTGCGGCCATTTCAAAGTAGTCCGACAAATAAGAAATCATTTCCGGTACTTTCCAGATCATTTGATTCAGATCACCTTCCTGTTTCACGTCGCCATTTACCTTTAATTCAATTCGCCCTGAATCCGGATGACCAATTTCAGACGCCGGGTGGATGACACCGACAGGTGCTGAGCGCTCAAAGGCTTTTCCAATTTCCCACGGACGCCCGGCTTTCTTTTGTTCACCCTGCAGATCCCGTCGGGTCATGTCCAGAGACAGGGCATAACCGTAAACATGATTCAATGCATCTGCGACCGGTATATTCACACCACCGGATTTCAGCATCACGGCCATTTCAATCTCGTGGTGCACATCGGCGGTTTTCGGCGGGTAGGGAAAGTCCCCCGAGCCATCCAGATTGTCCGGGTTCTTCTGGAAGAAAAACGGCGCTTCGCGATCAGGATCATGACCCATTTCAATCGCATGCGCAGCATAATTGCGACCAATACAATAAACCCGTCGCACCGGAAACTCAGCATCCGACCCGGCCACTGGCAAAGTCACCATCTTTGGTGCTTCGATTGCTAATTTTGACATGAAATATCTCCGAGAGTAGTAGCAAAAAATCAAACAGTTGTTTTAGGGATTAAAACAGATCACAACGAACCAATCCAGATTGATTTACTTTTAGTTGTTGCTTAAGCGGCGCACCTATGTATAACATATGCACCAATTGTCTGAATTGATCAACCAATTTCCGAGTTCAATGTGCTGACAAAACCACAGATGGCAAAGAGGGACGACGGTTTGAAAGAGCTGCAGGCATTTATCGATGCCGGTGGTTTTTCAGCCGGTGACAGACTGCCGGCCGAGCGCGAACTGATAGAACAGCTGGGTGTCAGTCGAAACGTTCTGCGAAAAGGTCTTGATGCGCTGGAACGCCAGGGCGTGATTTGGCGACATGTAGGCAAAGGTACTTTTATCGGAGATAAAGTACACGCTGCACACAGTAGTGAACACCGCGACATCGGATTGGCCGAAATAAGTCACCAGGTAACCCCGGTGCAAATGATGAGAGCACGCCTCGCACTTGAACCGGCACTGGCCCGGGAAGCTGCCGCCAATGCCTCAAACGAAGTTGTTATACGACTTCGCGCCGCACGCGACCGTGCAGTAGCCGCCACCAGCTGGGACACCTACGAAACCAACGACGATGCGTTTCATTGCGCCATCGCAGAAGCCACCGGCAACATAATGCTTCAATCATTGTTCGATCATTTAAACCAGGTCAGACGTGGTGTGGTCTGGAAACAGGTGGTTCGCAAGAGCGACAAACCACCAAAAAATCACTCAAGCTTTGCGGAACATGATCTCATTTTTACCGCAATTGAAGCTCGTGATCCCGCGCGAGCACACACTGCTATGCGCGAGCATTTAAGCTCTGTAACAGCACGACTGTTCGGAGATGATTAGCCATTCGATTACGTTTTTACACACCGTGCGTTGCCAGGCAATGCAGCTAGCTCGCCTGATCGCGGGCAACATTTTTCTGGAGGAGGAAAGTTATGAAAAGTAAATTGAAAAAACTGTTGTTAGGCGCCATCGTCGCCCCATTACTCATGGGCCTCAGCACATCGATTGTCCATGCCGATAAAATCCGTATCGCACTGGCCGAAACCCCATCTGACGAACTGGCCGCTTTTTTTGTAGCTTTGGAACGCGCGAAAGCTAACGGACTGGACTACGAGTGGACAGCATTCTCTGATGAAGAACTCGCAATTCAAGCGGTATTGAGCGGCCAGATGGATATCGGTTTTGGTACACCTTACGCCGCAATGCAGCGCTCTAAAGCACCGATACGAATTATCTTTCAACTGTCAAAGCTTAAGTTTTTCCCGGTAACCACCAAAAAATACAGTTCACTCGAAGATCTCGCCGGCGAGCCGATTCTGCTTCACTCGCGCGGTGGTGGTACGGATTCAATTGCCAATGTTATCGAAGACAAAATGGGGATGAAATTCGGTAAGCGATCATATGTGCCGGGTTCATCTAACCGTGTAGTCGCTTTGGTGGCAGGACAGGCCAATGCAACCATCATTGATCTATCGAACAAAAACAAGGTAATGAAACAGCATGCAGACAAGTTCAACGTTCTGCCAATGTTTGAGGTAGAGGCCAGTGACGAGGCGCTTTTCGCTAACCTTGACTGGATAAAGGAAAACGCCGATGACGTACAAATCTTTGTTGACGCGCTAGCCAGCACCTGGAAAGACATGAGTGAGGATCCGACCATTATTGCCAAAGAGACCAACCCTGACGGACCTATTGGTCAGCTACCTCCGGAAATACTCGGCAACCTGGATGAATTCTATACCGATGCAGTCGAGGGCGGCCTTTACAGTCCCAATGGCGGGGGTATGACAGCAGCCAAAGCTGATCTGGAATGGTACAGCGCCGCCGGCCAGCTCGAAGGTGATATCGACAGCCTTAACATCGATGACTTCTGGTACATGGATCCGCTTAATAAAGTGACCGGACAATAGCAACCTCAGTAAGCAACTGGTGCACCGGCCCACGGCCGGTGCACTTCACAGCATCTGCACAGGATCACGTTTGTGGTTAGTCGTTCACTCACACTAAAGCTGGTATCAGCCATTATTGTTTTTGGTGCCTGGGAGATTGCCGGGCGCATACCGGTAAGCTATGCGTTTCCAACGTTTATTGATTCCATGAAAGCACTATCGGCGATGATACTTGATGGAAGATTATTTGCCGCCTATGGAGAGACGCTTAAACCTCTGGTGATCGGCGTGCTTATCTCAGCAGTACTGGGAATCATCATCGGACTCTGGATCGGATTAAGCGAATGGTTTGACTGGTTGTTTTCACCCATTTTTATCGTTATGCAAGCCGCCCCGCTCGCGGCACTTATTCCTCTGCTGGTAATGATCTACGGGATTGGTTTGACGTCCAAAGTTTTTGTGGTTTGCATAATGGCGATGCCGGTCATTGTTTTGAATACAGCGGGGGCTGTGCGTAACACGCCTTCATCGTTTATAGAGATGGGTAAGTCGTTTCTTGCATCACGACGGGAAGTACTGGCCAAAATAATTATACCGGCGGCTTCGCCGGTGATTTTTTCGGGTTTACGCCTCGGTGTTTCAGCGGGATTTATCGGTGCTATTTTGTCCGAACTAAAAATTACCCCGACAGGTGTCGGCGATATTATTACTTTCAGCCGTTCGATAGCGGACTACGCCAGTATGTATGCTGCGATATTTTCAATCATTGTACTTGCGGTCGTCTTTCTTAATCTACTAGAGATGCTTGAACGCGTCTTGTTCGAAGGAAATGTACGTGGTTATGCTTCAGACTAACGCCTTGGCAGAAGATCAATCAGTGCTCGATCAAACCGATAATGCGGTTTCGGTGAGTAACGTCTCTAAAAATTATGGCGATGTCGAAGCGCTAAAGAATCTCTCACTGGATTTTCCACGCGGACAACTTACTTCATTATTAGGTCCTTCAGGCTGTGGTAAAACCACACTGCTTAAGATTATTGCAGGCTTACTGGAGCCGACTGAAGGAGAAATCCTGGTAAACGGATCACCGGTTACTGGTCCGGGTGAAGATCGCGCATTCGTCTTCCAGGACTTTGCCCTATTGCCCTGGGCATCGGTGCTGAGAAATGTTGCCTTTGGCCTGGAGTTGCGTGGGGTAGCCAGGTCTGAGCGTGAAGATATTGCAGTAAAATACATTAAGGATGTCGGTCTTGAAGGTTTCGAGAAAAGCTTTCCGCATGAATTGTCGGGGGGTATGCGGCAACGGGTAGGACTTGCACGCGCGCTTTCGGTTGATGCAGATGTACTGCTGATGGATGAACCGTTTTCTGCAGTTGACGAACAGACCAGACGCAAGTTTCAGGAAGATCTATTGGCACTGGTCGCAAACGAAAATAAAACCTTTTTGTTTGTAACGCACTCCATTGAGGAGGCCGTGTATGTGTCTGACCAGATCGCTATCCTTCTGCCACGCCCGAGCCGGGTATCTGAAATTATTCGCCCAACCGGTTTGCGAGAGAAAGATTCAACAAGCATTCGCAGAGATCCCGAGTACCTTGATATTGTCGATAGTATCTGGGAATCACTGAAAACTTATGTGGAGTAAACCATGAAGGTATTTGGTGTTCGCCTGCCGGCGATGTCCTCATTGATTCTGTGGGGGTTGTTGTGGGAAGTATTCGGCAGATCGGGTTATTCATTTTTTGTACCACCGCTATCAGAGGTTGTTGCAACGTTATTTGAAATTATCGGAACGTCCGCATTTCAAAAGGCTCTGTATGAAACGGCCTATGCATTTTGCTCGGGTGTTTTCTTCGCCATAGTTATCGGAATCCCTACCGGGATCCTGATGGGAAAAAACCGGCTGGTGGACGAATTGTTATTACCCTGGGTGAATATCTTTCTCAGTGCCCCTTTAACCGCACTGGTTCCCGTGCTGATGGTGTTATTCGGCTTTGGTATGAAGTCTATTATTATCACCACCACGCTATTTGCCATATGGATAATTATTTTGAACGCCCGTGCAGGCGTCATGCAGATCAATCGCTCGCTGATCGAAATGGCGACAAGTTTCGGCGCTTCATCATGGGACGCTTTCAGTAAGATTTATTTCTGGGCGGCCTTGCCCGAGATTCTTGGCGGTGTTCGTATCGGAATAATAAGAGCTGTCAAGGGCGTAATTATCGGCCAATTACTGATTTCACTGGTCGGATTCGGCGCGTTGTTTGAATTGTACTCTAACAACTTTCTGATGAAACACTTCTGGGCCGTGTTGATCGTCCTGTTTGCACTGGCTTTCACTATATCTGAATTTCTGGCATACCTTGAAAGACGGGTATCCTACTACGCAGCAAAACGCTAAACGCGGCTGGAGTTGTAAACGCACAGATCAAAAACGCACGGGCAAATTACTGTAACCACGAAATCTAGCCAGCGGCATGCGTTCTGATTTGCCCGCAGATTGCATATTCGGGAATCGGTTAATCAGTCTGCTGAAAGCAATTTTGCCTTCATAACGGGCAAGCGTTGCCCCCAGACATACATGTATCCCTGTAATAAACGAGATATGTTTATTTGGCTTGCGCGTAAAATCTATGGTGTCCGGTTTATCAAAGACCGCCGGATCACGGTTAGCACCGGCGATAGAGGTATGGATGTCGGTACCCGCGGGAATTAACTTATCACCAATTTCCGTCTCAACGCTGGTGAGTCGGTTGCCAATCTGCAGTGGACTCTCATAACGAAGAATCTCTTCCACAGCACTTTCCATAAATTCCGGATGATCACGCAGCAGTTTATATTGATCCGGTGCCTGCAGTAACATACCCACCCCGTTGGCCATCAGACTGGTTGTTGTCTCATGTCCGGCGTTTAACAGAAAAATACAATTTTGTATTAGCTCTTCCTGTGAAAGCCTGCGGCCGTCAAACTCGCCGAAAATCAACGCCTCTAACACTTCGCCCTGACCGGCACCCTCCGGATGCGCACGGCGATGATTGATCAGATCCCCCAGTATTTCTGCAAACTCGGCGACTGCCTCGTTGCCACGATTTAACCTGTCTGTGGATATAACCGGATCCAGTGCCCCGAGAATCGCCAGTGAAAAGCCGCGAAGTCTCGATCGATAGTCCTGTGGCACACCCAACATGAATGAGATCACCTCTGTGGGAAGCCGCATTGCAAATGCAGTGACAAAATCCACATCACCTGCACCATCCAGATCATCGAGCAATGAATCGACAATACCTTCAATAAGCGGCTCCATCTCCGCCAGTTTACGAGGAGTGAATGCATGCGCCAGTAACTTTCTGACAGTTGTGTGGTAAGGCGGGTCATTGAATATCAGACTGGTAGTATGGTGGGTGTACAGCGGGCCTTCCCCAAACTTTTCCTTAAACGCCTTGGTTTTATCTGACGCCATCGAACGGTCCTGATAGACGGCGCGTACATCTTCATAACGCGTCAGATACAATGATCCATCCGGGTTGACATGAACCGGGTCTAATTCACGCAGGCTACGCAAGGTGGGATAGGGATCTTCTATAAATGCACTGTCAATTGCATTTAGATCAAATGAGACAGCATCGTTGAGATTCATGTGGTCTATTTGTTTCCTCACCAGACTCACTCAGCTTAGCAGGCAATACTACTATTGTGTCAAGACGGACGGCACCGAAGCAAATGTGACCGGGACTATTTGCGTGTCTTGAATCTGTCGTCCCAAAACGAGTGAATAAAACCAAAATTGACTTTGCCCATCAGGTGGTGAGATGCGTGATAGGCAGGGTATCTGACCAGCTTATCCAATTGGCCCTCTAAACGGAAATTGGAATGCAACACAATGGTAAACATCATTCCGAAAATGTGTAGCAATAACGTCAGACCCAGACTCATCGAGAATAGGAACATAAAAATCGGGGCACTCATACCGATAAAAGCGGCCTCGACAGGGTGAACACTATACGCCGTCCAGGGTGTTACCCGCACAGACCGGTGATGCACAGAATGGAACTTTATAAACCAGCCGGTATGCAGAAGCCGATGCACAAAATACGAATACGTCTCGTAAAACACCACAAACAAACCAAGCTGTATCGCCAGTTGTCGCAGGGTAGTAGGCCAATAATGATCAAACAATACCCGCGTTAAAAGGCTAAGTAATGCAAACATGGCACAGGCAGCCACACCATAGCTAATTTCAAATTTTTTTTGACCGGGTTTTAGCTGACGCTCATCAATGTAACTGCCGTATTTTCCAGTGGCCACAAGCCGCGCGATGAGGGTGTCCAGGACGTGTGCGGTCACCACGAAAACAGATACATTAACCATCAACGACATTGACAAGGCAATATACCAGGGTGCCTCAACCCAATACCTTAACAACTCATTTACATATTGCATGCACACCACTGCTCCAGTCAGACACTATCAGCCAGTCTCTTTTAGCGAAGTCATATTATGATTATAGGTGCTCTATAAATAATGGCGGCGTCGCTGAATGTTTCTGCGACACAAGGCGTCGCGGGAAACATAGTAAGCTTACGAGTGCTGTCTTACAGAGTCGTCTGTAAAAGGCCCTCGTTAAGACAAAATTCGTCAAAAGTGGTGCACAATTTGGCTACATCGATATCCGGTGCAATCGCCACTCGCACGATATAATCTTTGTCGGTTTCTTTTGTTGTACCCTGAGTCGACGTTGCCGGTATGGTCCAGTAGCTGCCCTTGAGCTGGCCGTAACTGACGCAATGTTTACAATCGTCCGGCAGCTTTTCAATCATGTGCTCGATAAGCTTTACGTTGAGCAGTTTTGTACTTTCTTTTCGGGCAGCGGTTGTTGTTCCACCGGCCGGCAAATCCAGCGAGAATACGGATGGGGTGAACCCCCGTTCGGCCAGTTCGTGTGGTATAAAATTAATTTTT
Organism: uncultured Granulosicoccaceae bacterium; assembly: GCA_937922015.1. Taxonomy (GTDB): domain Bacteria; phylum Pseudomonadota; class Gammaproteobacteria; order Granulosicoccales; family Granulosicoccaceae. Next base: position 33,897 of record CAKZVB010000073.1, on the reverse strand, counting down.
GCCACTGGCAGTACGCTTTCAATATGATCGACGAACGCCCGCGTATTGTTATAGGCCTGGGTAATTCGCTCTGGCATCGAGGGCATGTGTTCTGCCATTGTATTTAACTGGTTGGCAGTCGCACCGTTGTCTGATAACACCAGATGCGCCTCAATCAACTCTTGCGCCGCTCTTGCCGCATTGTTGGTGGTGCAAAACCCGCTGTTACAGCGCCCGCCGCTGGGGAACTTTGAGCCACTGGTATAGGAAACAGTTTTCACGTCCGCCAGCACACTTTGCTGATGCAACAGTTTTACGTTAGGGCAAAAGGTTTGATCCACAGTAAATACCGGTGCGACTGCCACAGTATTAAGCGAAGTTTGTCGTTGCGCGGTTAAAACCGCCGCCAGTTTGTTCATGTCCGGCACCTCTACCCGGGGGTTAGTGGGTATTTCCGCCAGTATGACAGGCACGGCGTTACTGTCAGCAGCTTCATTCAGCACCCGGTCAAGACTACTGACCAGATTCTGACCGTTATCGACGTACAAATCGACGATATCTACATCCGGCACCAGTGCTGCAATTCGTCTTGCCTGGTCGTTGGTGCCACCGTAGCAGTTAGGTGGAATAATGAGGTTTATCGGTTTTCCAGGGTGATGAACCATGGCGTCTTCGACAAGCCCCATCATCATTGCGTATTGAATAGACAGGCCACTGGATGCGACAAGCGGTTTTACGTCACTACCGGTGTTCTCCTTGATGCAATGGTAAACCGTGCTGAGGTTGTCCGGCTCGCATACCTCGGCCGGGGCTGTCTTATCGTTGACAATTTCATGCAGCAGATTAAGCGCGTTGAGTGGTGTCATCGCTATGGTTTCGCGTCGCCTTACGTGCTGTATGTCTTTAACCATCTCGGCGTTGCCGGCATTTAGAATAACAACGCTGCCACAATGCGGGTGAATGTTGACTACCGCATCGATATTTGCATTAGTTTCCAACGGGGTTTTGTAAGGGGATTGAGTAATAAAGATCACCGAGCCACCCTGGTGCTGCTGGATCTGTGCGACATTGTCTATCTTTTCAGACTCGAATTTGTACCCGTAAATATTTTCCAGTCTTTCGCTGTCGATAAGAGGGAATGAGTCGGTGTCGTAGTACAGATAGGTAGTTACATCGCTTAATGCGTTTTTGCGTAAAATTGCCAGAGCAGGCATGGTTGTGGATGAAAACGTTATTACGTTATCTGATGTTGACTGATTGACTTGCGCAAGTACCCACTCCAGAACACAGGACAGTGGATGACCGAGACGTGTGTAATCGTATGCAGTTGGAAGTGCATCAAGGCTACTCACATCGTAGTCCGGGGTGGACGTCAGGGCATGCAGATTCTCCAGAAATTGTGACTTTGCCTGCGCTTCATCATATACATCCAGTCGGTGAGTGGTCATCTCCACCCAGCCCGCAGGTAAATTATCAAGGATTTGCCTGACAGTGCTAAAACAGCTTTCTATTGAATTCAATTTGATCTCCTTGCTGTGTATCTGCAACAGACATGCTTTGTGCGCAGATGCACATACTTTTTTTACAGCGCACAGAAATATCGGCCAGATACCGTCTTGTACTGGCAGCTGTTCAGGCTGTATCAAGGGCGGGCGGCCCGAACTATCCTGGTCAGTGCAAGCGGTTATCCGGACGTCAGTTTACACTTCATTTCAGCAAAACATCCCGATTATGTTCACCGGATTCGCGGGGTACGGCGGTAGGGTCTGTTCGGGGGAGATCCATGGCGTGCGTTAGACAGATTAATGGTAGCCGGCGCATTTCTCAATCTGCCATGGGGCAGTTGCGGGAACGAAGTATCATCCAGGTTTTTTAGCGCCGATTCGCATTGCCGCTTGTCTTACGGCGCGACGCAGCAGGTACGATCAGCACCCGAACAACATTTTAGCCTACAATACCGCCATGATCTCCCTGTTAGAATGGCTGGAAAAACACGGGCTCAGCACCCTGCATCACACACTTGCTCAACATGATATTGATCTGGACATCATGGTTGACCTTACAGAAGCTGATCTGGCAGACATAGGGTTCACACTGGGGCACCGCAAACGCCTGCTACGCGCCATCGCCACGCTACCCGCTACCCAAAAAAAGCAACGCCAATGGCCTGCGTCTGCACTGGTGGATCTTGCCGATGCTGAATCCAGTTTTGCAGAACGCCGACAGGTGACAGTGATGTTCTGCGATTTGGTCGGCTCCACTGAATTGTCTTTACGACTTGACCTTGAGGACCTGCGTGATGTGATACGCGACTATCAGGAAACAGTCAGTCAGTTACTGGAGTCCCACCGCGCCTTTATTGCCCGATACATGGGTGATGGTGTACTGGTTTATTTTGGCTATCCGGTTGCATTGGAAGATGACGCCTACAGTGCGGTTCAGGCAGCACAGCAAATATTGTCGACTTTCCAGCACTCAACACGTTTTATCGAATCAGGGTTTCGTGTGCGGATCGGGATCGCCACCGGACTGGTGGTGGCTGGTGACATCATTGGTACCGGGGTATCCGAAGAACATACCGTTCTGGGCCAAACGCCCAACCTTGCAGCTCGTCTGCAAGGGGTAGCCGCACCGAACCAGATGGTTATTGACAGACAAACCTGGCAACTGATTAGACGTCGCTACAAAGCAAATACACTGGATAACCTGACACTGAAGGGATTCAGTGACCCGCAGACCGCTTACGAAATCCCGGTTCAACAGCCGACACCGTTATTCTCGTTGCCCAGCGACTACAAACATATCGGTCGCGACCATGAATTGCAGGTTCTGCAAAACGTGTGGCGTAGCGCCTGCGCAAAGACCGGACAGATTGTTCTCATCAATGGCGACCCGGGCATCGGCAAATCCCGTCTGGTACGTGAGTTCCAAAATAATATTGATCCGTCAAACCATCATTTTATTCGGTGGGAATGCTCACCACATGCTACCCAGTCTGTATTTTTTGCTGTTACCTCCTATCTGCAAAATACTTGTGGATTCACAGCAAGTGACCCTTCAGAGACAAAAACGAATCGCATCATCGACAGCGCCCTGTCATTGTCACTAAGCAGCGAAGAAGCCCAACGACTCGCAGAATTACTATGGGTCTCAAGCCCGGACTCCGGCGCTGACTCACGTTCCCCGCGCGAACGTCGTCTGGAACTTATCAACATATTGATCGAAATGCTCGCCGGACTCGCCGCCCGCAAACCTACCGTTTTGTTGATCGAGAACATCCATGTTATCGACCCTTCAACGCTCGAGCTACTAAATACGCTGGCAGGGCAACTTGATACTCAATCCCTCATGGTGATATGCAGCTGCCGGCCGGAATTTGATCCGGCATTACTGACTACCCCCAACATACAGACAATGACTCTGGCACCGCTAAACAGCTCTGAGTGCACACGCCTAATGGCCGAATATGGCTCGCTGTCAGATTCGCTCGCCAAAGAGATACTGCGAAAAGCCGACGGCATACCGTTATTTATCGAAGAAATTACACACGCGCTATTCGAAGCCGCCAGTCACAAACTTGCATCTGAGGGTTTGTCAAACGGTATACCGTCTTCATTGCAAAGCCTGCTTATGGCAAAACTTGACCGACTGGGGGACGCACGCGAACTGGCAACACTGGCTGCGGTTATCGGTGATGAAATAGATCTTGTATTGTTACGTAACCTCTCAAATCTCAACGACAAAGAACTACAACGTGACCTGGCCATTCTGAATACCGCAGGCGTACTGCTACAAGATGCCGCAAACGCAGAATGTTACCGTTTCCGCCATACACTGTTTCAGGAGATTGCCTACCAGACCTTACTGCGTGACAACCGCCGGGCACTGCACTTCAAGGTTGGTGAATCAATTCGCGACTGGCAACCCGAGCTTGCGAACAATCAGCCGGAAAGAGTTGCACGCCACTTTAGCGCAGCAAACGCGGCCGATCCGGCAATTGAATTCTGGCTCCGCGCCGCCTTGAGAGCGTCAGGTATGTCTGCGAACAAAGAATGCATCGCACATATTGAGGCAGCCCGGCCACTGCTGCCAGAATTGTCATCCGGGGAGCGTCGCGATCACTTTGAGCTGGAGCTGAACATTGTGCACGCCAGTGTTTTGCGTGGCACCCTGGGGCCCGGTTCATCAGACATCGCAAACATTTACCAACGATCATTAACGCTGTGCGATAAGTTGCAAAAGAAAGAAGCGTTGATACCGGTACTAAATGGTCTCTATCTCTACAACCTGTTGCGTACCAACTATACCCAGGCTCTGGAACATGCACACCATCTGCTAAATCTTGCCAATGAATCCGGTGACATTACCAGTCGCATGGTCGGTCACCGGGCTTTGGGCGCAGTCAGTTTCAATACCGGTGATTTTCAACAGGCCAGTGAACACCTTCAAAAGTCGAGGCTGCTTTACGACCCCGCACTGCACGCAAACAGCGCCGCTACCATAGGTGCAGATCATTTGCAGACAGCCACTAATTTCTATTGTGTGACACTAGCAGTACAGGGGCAGCCGGAAACGGCCTTCAGGATACATACTCAGGATCTAAAAAGAGCCGTTGAGATCGATCATGCTCACAACCTGGCGCAGGCGTTGGTTTTTCTTGCCTTTCAGACCTCGCTAACAGCACACCCGAAAGCCGCCATCTACTGCGGGCAGCTGCACGAACTCTCAGAGCAATATAATTTTCCAATGATGCTGGCATCAGCAGTATTTTTTAACGGTAGAATTAAATACCAACAGGGTAACCTGACGGATGCACTTACGGAGATGACAGCAGGTGTCAAAATGTACCAGTCAACAGGGACGCTCAATTACCTTCCGTTTTTCTATATTCAAATCGCTGAGGTGTGCCTTGCGCTAAACGACTTTACTCGCGCCGAAAAGCAACTCGACCTGGCTCAGGATAAAATGGAACGATCAGGGGAATATTGGTGTCGTGCTGAATGGTTGAGGCTCAAGGGAGAATACACAAAGCTTACCCAATCACACGCCGCGGCACAGGTGTATTATCAACAAGCTATCGATGACGCCGAATCCCGAGGTGCTATGTTATGGTTACTGCGTGTACTACAGTCATCTGCGACACTGAAAAAGGCAGATCAATTCACCACGGACAATAAGATTCAGAATCTACTAAACGAATGGCCCGAGCTTTCTGCGTGTTATTCAAAATAATTAGTGTTGCCTAAGTGACAAAAATGGATTCGACTTAAAACAGTCTTAAACACATGAGATTCTTCAACACGGATATGCATATACCATCGCCAGCGCACTTGCGTGCATCACACAACTTATATTGTATTTGTATTTTCCTGCTGCTCTGTATCAGTTCATGCGCGTCTATTGTTCGCCCCAACTACCAGACAGAGATCGCAAAGCTCAGAAGCGGTCAGTTTAATCTGGATGCAAAGCACTCGTTTCTGCTATTCAAAGTTGAACATCTGGGCTTATCAACCTATGTTGGTCGCTTCAACAAGCTGAACGCAACGATGGATTTCGATCCCGCTAATCTGCCGGCCACCCGACTCGATGGAATAGTCGATATGGCCAGCATCGATACCAACGATGCTGATCTGGAAGAACTACTACAAAAACCGCAATGGTTTGATACTGCACAGTTCCCGCAAGCTACATTTACAACTACCGAAGTACAAGTCCGGGGCAACAACAAAATAGTATTTAAAGGAGACCTTACGTTACGTGGCGTAACGAAGCCAATTACGATGCTCGGTGTCTTTAATGGGGGTGCCGACAACCTATTTACCGGTCAATACACTATTGGCTTCAGTGCCAGCGGATCGATCAGTCGTGCAGCGTTTGGAATGGACCAGTTTGGCGCTTTAGTTGGAGACGAAATAAAACTGGAGGTATTTGCAGAATTTTTAAAAAATCAGGTTTAACCGTCAGATGATGAGACAGATCACTACAATCCAGCGATCCGCCAAAACATCACTATTACTAATAAGGTTCAGGTAAAAATACCCCGACCAACACCAATGCCCAGAACACTACACCAAGGGCAATAACCAGATAATTGTAAGCACTGAAACGGCTGTTTATAGCTCCATCCGGATCATTATTAATTTGATTTATTTTCCTTTGCACAAAAATTATCGGGTACATGGATATCACCGCGATCGCCAATGCAGCAACAAGTATTACGTTGGTATATTCAGATGCAGATGCAGCAGTACCATCCATTACATCCAGGAACCATGAAATCACACCCAGCACTACATACAGCGTTGCCATCGAAGTGTAATTTATGTTCGAATCAATACCTCGCTCTCCGCTGGCAAGCTGGATTCTTTTAAAAAGTGAATGGGTATAAAAGATATTGAATATTGCACGAGCAAGCGGATATATTTTCTTATCCATACTTCCGGCTTGATACTTCCACTGCTTGTAAAACCAGTAGATCGAGTAAAGCCCCATGGTCACTACTGTAAGTACTACTAATTTTGTTATAGACGTTGGAAAGAATGAACAATCAACATTCTCTGTTACCTCTACACCTAAATCTGCTGCAGGTGCTGCATAAACATCTAGCTGCGCCGCGTTTTCCATACATATTACTCCGAAATTCTTATACTATTACCCCATTTGGCCGGGGTATCGACAAGGGTGGCCCCTTTGGCGCACTGTATCGACCAGAGAGTGGTTTGATAAAGCACTTTTCCTTACTCAACCAGGATGGAATTATCAAAAGTAAACACAGGCCACAGTTGCAATTACTACCCGCACTCTCCTATCATATTTTCGGGATAGACATCACCACCGGCAAAACAGCAAGCTAAAGCGCAACCATGAGAATCATAAAAGAGATGGGTTATACCCATGCTGAATTCTTTCGCCTTCTGCCCAATGCAATGGGTGATCATCCATTCGAGATTGAGGGTCTGCAGGTGCATTGCACATTGCCCAGCGGAACACTCACAATTACTTTGGGTCCGGAGCAGGAACGCAGACTGGTACTGGTAGTGATTCCTCGTACTACGATAACCTTTGAATATGACGGTGTCACCGATGCGGATCGGCAGGAATTTATCAAGTACTTTGATTTGCGCTTTATGAAGGGTCTGGCGTAGCAGATGGATATCGCGCTAGCCGGCAGGCTCCACGCGCACAGCACCAAGCGTGACCCCTAGTGGTCCACGCGGTACCTGGAGATTTAAATATTGTCCATTGCGCTGCACAACAACCGGCACAAGCTCATTGCGGATGCCATCACGCGTTGCAACTTGCAATTGTCGTGAAGTAAATACACGCTGGTCTGCATAACTAATGAAGGTATCACCCTGTTCTATTCCGGAAAGCTGGGCCGCAGATCCAGTGATGATATTCTGTATTACCACTCTGTTGTCCTGCCCGGAGACATATAGATAGCTGTCATAAGCATCATCACCAAGCTCTTCTCTCAGATCAACACGATCATCGCGCAGCTCGGTCATTTTTTCAGCAAACTCATCAGAACGTCGCCAGCCCTCACGCTCTGCAGTGTCCACCAGTTCCAGCCGGGCTAACGCCCATTGATCACTACGCTGCTTTATGTCCAGCGCCAAAGAGGGATCAATACCCGCCGCGATAAGCCCGTTGTATTGCTCATTCGATGTAGGGCCGCCAAACCGCGCGAAGCCATTGCGATTTCGTTGCGCGGTACTTATATGGTCCTCTGGCGTTATCACAGTACCCGAGCCTGGTAGAAACTGCTCCCCGAAATCCTCATCCAGCTGAGCTTCCTGCAGCGCAACAAGCTGCAAACGGATATCCTGCCGCTCCTGCACGGCGGCTTTGAGCTCGTCCTGCAGGGAATCTAACTGAGACTGCAGATTTCTGATTGCTGATTGATCAGAGCCAGTTTCGCTTATGCCGAATGTCTGAACCGCGGATTTTTCAGGAGCCGCAGCACTGCCGGACACATTTGGCTCAGTGCTTGTGAGATGTATAAATCCGCTCAATTGCAACACCACGATGGTCAGCAAGCCTGCAACAAAAGCCAGCGGAATGCCTGGCGCCCAATATTTCTTCATTCGTATCACAAGCCCTTTTAGCTCTGTCACGCCAACTACAATGGAGGTGATTTTGTCTTTTTTCAATGAGTATGGAAGACCGCCACGAACGCGCAAAGGCCCGGTATGTGGTTAGCGGTTGCGGCCGCTCAGGCAACCCAAACCAGTAGAATCATTGGCACACCGACACACACAATCACGGCGTCGAGGGGCAAACCCATGCGCCAATAGTCCTTAAAACTATAGCCGCCGGGCCCCATCACCAGTGTATTAGACTGATGACCGATAGGGGTCAAATAAGGGGACGCCGCACCAATAGCTACTGCCATTAAAAACGCATCGGGATGAAGGGACATTTTATTAGCGATACTAAAAGCGATAGGGGCCATGATCAGTGCTGTGGGTGTGTTATGAACAACATCGGATAGCAGCATTGACGACACCATTAATAACGCCAGTATTGCCCAAAGTGGCGCGTCAGACGAGGCAGACAAAATACCAGCCGCTATCAAGTCTGTGGCACCAGTGGTTTGCAACACCTCGCCGACAGGAATAAGAAAACCCAGTAACACAATGATGGGCCATTCAATACTGCGATAAGCCTCTCGCAGTGACACCAGCCTGGCCAGCACCAGCACCCCCACGACCGTGACAAACGCCATTTGCACCGGCAGAATATCCAATGCCGCTGCAAGAATTCCCGCCACAAAAATCAACGGCGTCGCGACTGCGCCACGTTTCGGCACTATTTCCAGACCACGATTTTTAATAGCCAGACAGCCCAGTTGCGAACACAGGTTCGACAACGCCTCTCCTTCACCCTGCAACAACAACACATCACCAACACGGAACCTGGTAAATTGAAGTCGCGTCCAGTTGGTTGCACCTTCCCTTGCCACTGCCAGCAAATTGACCCCGAAACGCTGATGCATTCGCAAGGCCCTCATGTTTTCACCCTCTATGCCTGAATTGGGCATAACAACCGCTTCAATCACACGGATATCGGGCGAGTTGTACCAGTCGGGATCGGTCACTTCTGCACCGGACTCAATCAGACGGTGGTCTTCAAACAGAGGTTGCAGCGCCTCACTGGCACCTTCTATGATCAACACATCTTCTGCACGAAGCACCTCAATGGCAGAGGGTGCCAAACGGCGATGAGAGTTTCGAATTAGCGCCATAATCGAGATATCGTTATCACACATTAATTCGACCTTTCCAACGGTGGCACCCACCAGCTCAGATTCCACCGGAATTCTGAACTCTGTTACATAGCGGGCAATCTTAAACTGCTCACCGCCGGAGGCCTCATCAGTCGTATTGCGCGGTATCAAACGCCAGCCCACGGTGACAATAAAAAATATGCCTGCAAGTGCCACCACCAGACCCACCGGGGTGAAATCAAACATCGAGAAGGGCTCGCCTACATTGTCATTCCGGAAGCTGGAGATAATGATATTCGGCGGTGTTCCGATCAACGTCACCAAACCTCCCAGTAAACTGGCAAAGGACAACGGCATCAATAACGACCCCGCTGATCTTTTTGCTTTTCGAGCATCACGCAGAGTAACCGGCAACATCAGTGCAAGCGCACCCACATTATTCATAAATGCCGACAAAAAGGCGGTGATACCGGCATTCGCTGTGATTTGAGTCGTTTGCGTACCCCGTGCATAAGCAAGGTATCGCAGAAAAAACGAAACCACGCCGCAGGACTGCAACGCCTGGCTGATTACCAGAACAGCAGCAACGGTGATTACCGCGGGATGTGAAAAACCATCAAATGCGTGTTCAGCGGGCACCACGCCAACTAACACTGCAGACACCAGTACAATTCCGGCAACCACATCGTAACGCCAGTGATTCCAGATAAACAACGCCATCGCTATGATCAGAATGACGATAATACTGAATTGGTCAAAAGTCATTTTTTGCTGGTTGATTATCTAAAGCTTGAAGAAGGGCGGTTGTAGCAACACTATTGCAGTCGGCCAGGCTTGCAGTGTTCACACCCGAATCGCGAAAACCAGCGAGCAACCATGGCAATTGCCACACCAGGGGCCGCTGCGATTCAGGACTATTCAAGCAAAGCGGATGTCGAACCACCTGTATTTTAGACGACACTGGCTCCGGACACACCGCCGGCGGGTGGCAAGGGGGAAAGGCGACGATCACGGGTGCACCCTGGCGGGCACGAACGACGCAACAATCCTCTATCAGCACCAGGCAGGAAACAGCGCCAGCCGCTGATCTGATTTACCTGACAATTAATCACAGATAGACCACCGCGAGAATTTGCCGGTTTCGCGATTTTGAAACGGGATTTTACGACAGTGCTGCCAGATAGAAAATCAGACCCACACACATGATAAAATCTCTAACCATCAGCAGCTTTTCATTCCCACCATTGAAAGCGGCAGATAATTAGCCCAGACTTGGTGAACCTGGCGCTTGCATCGTCTGAATTCTACAACCGGGCAAGCAGACCGCCGCCAGCCGATACAAATTTCGTGAGCCCGCCACGGCTCGCCACTAAATATACTTTTCCTGATACCAACATTCTGGAAGCAAATGAACCACACCGACTATCTGCCGCCATCGCTTGTCAGAGTTGAAAAAATTGCCCTGAAAGGACCTGGCGTTATTATCCTTACAGGCCCTTCAAGCTGTGGCAAGGGCGAGGTTGCCGCGGCGTTGTGTGATTTGCTTTCTATTGACCCCGCCAGACATCTGTCGATGGGGGAAATTCTGCGAACGACTATCGAAAACTCAAAAAACAATGCTGAGTTCGCGAAGTTGCTGGCAGGAAAATACTCGCTTTCGCAGCAGGTCAGCATGTTTGACTGCATAGACACCACCGACGATTTATCCGACAAAGTACGCCGCAACCTGCCGGAGCTGAACCGCTATTTTGAGAGACCTGACGACGAACAAGACGTCAGTCAGCTGGAGTGGCTGGAATTCTGTACTACCGGCGGCCTGCTGATACCTAACCGGTGGACTCAGGATCTTATTTCAGCTTCCATCGATCAGATACTGGTCTCAGATACCACCACCGATACCGACAATCATAAACTACCATTCATACTTGACGGCTATCCACGTACCGTTGTTGCTGCAGAACATCTTCTGGGGTACCTGAACAGCGTTGATGTACCGGTATTAAAGGTCTTGCATCTGTCAATCAGCAAAGCCGAAATGAGCGTGCGGGCAGGCAAGCGCGGCCGCACCGACGACAACGCAGAAGCATTGCGCAGCCGGTTTGATTTCTACGTTGAGAATGTTCAGCCATCGGTTGACTACTTAAAGAAAGAGCTGGGCGGTGAGAACATAGCGCTGATCGACGCCCATCAACCTTCTTTTATCGAGGAAAACGGCGAACGAAAGTTCCAGCTACAGCCGTCGATCGACAACGTAATATCAACCGCATTGCGTGCACTGGGAGTGCCTCGAGTCATCGTCCGGGATCTTATCGAAGGCAAAAAAGAAGCAACAGAAAACGAATGACGGCGGCTTAAGCTTCTACCAGATGTAATTCACCTTCATCGACTATCCAGCCCCTGCACTGCCTGCTGCCGCACAGGCAGGGCACTGCAAAATGTGCCGGCCATCCGTAGTCAATGGTCAACTCATCGCCTTCTTTAATTGACCGGGTAGCCGCCACATTCAAGTGCCGCGTACCCGCTTCAGGGTCGGGTTCATCATCCTCCCACATAAACAATTCGCAATTAGGCGTGCAACTATGGTTAAGGTAGCGAAACGGCCGCCCGGGGTTCAACAGCAAGTCGTCATCAAGCTCCATTAAATAACGCGGATCGTGATCGTCATTGTCTACAATTTCACCGCTTACCCGGCCAATCACTGCTCCCTTGCTGAAAGATTTATAGGCAAATAAGCCCGTGCCGTTGCTGCTGTGAAGGACACGCACAGCTGACAGACGCCTGACCGGCAGTTTAATACTCAAACTTTTATAATCTCCAAAAGAAATATTCTATTTATTTACGGAACCCGACTGCAGGTGAACCAGACACTCCACATGTGAGGTTTGTGGAAACATGTCCAACGGTTGTACCATTTTTATGCGGTATGCGGCGTCGGTCAGTATTTTAAGATCTCTGGCGAGAGTCGCGGGATGACAGGAAATATAGACAAGATCAGCCGGGCGTTTTTTACACAACGCCGTTGTCACCAGCGGGTCCAGACCACTGCGCGGAGGGTCTACTATGCACAAGCTGTTTTTTGATCCAATCACAGACAAACTGTCTTCCACTCTTGCATGCACAAAACACACATTAACCAAATCACGTTGTTTGGCAGCAGCGGTCGCCGCTTGAATATTTACCAGTGTCGAATCAACCCCGGTGACTTTCATGTCCGGGTAGTTTTGCGCAATGGTGTTTGTCCAGCCACCTCTGCCACAATAAAAATCATAGACATTACCGCACCGACTGTCAGCGATAATAGCCAGCACCAAATTCGCCAGCCGTTCACTGACCGGTGTATTGACTTGCCTGAAGCCAAGCTCGGTGCCCCGATCTGCCATTGCCAATATACAAGCCTGCTGATCAACCACTGCGATTTCGATTTTGCTGTCAGGCACGGATGCCAGTTTATTTTTAATCGCCTCGTTGATTCGCTGGTCTGCAATCATGCAAGCATCAACCGCCACTAATTCTTTACTATTTTTTCGATGTAGAAAGAACTCTCCCGAGCGCACTTCGCCCTGAATTCTGTTGCGATACCGGAACGGCATCGGTGATGCTTCTATAGGGATCACCGGAGCGTCAGCAATAGCGCCAATACGCTCGAGTGAATCTTTCACCTGATCGGCCTTGGTCTGCAACTGCAGGTCATAGGGAATATGTTGCCAGTCACAGCCGCCACACTGACTAAAATACTTACAGGGTGCTTCTACGCGCTGAACTGAAGCCTCAAGCACTTCAAGCAGACTTGCCTGTAAAAAGCTACGCTTATCAGTGTGCACCGCAACTCTTACCCGATCACCCGGCATGGTATACGGTACAAACACCACCCGACCATCCAGCCTTCCAACCCCATCACCAGTTGTTGACAAAGACTCGATGTCAATCTCGACTTGCAAGCCCTGCAAGCTGCGACGCTTGCCAGCAGGAATAACAGATTTTTTTCTTTTCATCTGAAGTTTCGATTGATCATTGTTTTATAGATATCAGGACCAATAAGGCACTGGTGGTAACACAAGTGGGCCTGGAAAAAATCGGCTATCATCGCACGACTACCAGACAACAAGTTTAAAGAGAATACCTTGAAGAGAACACGTATTTCTGCCTACGGCCTGCTTAAAAAGGACAACAAAATTCTGTTATGTCGTTTATCGCAGCGTGTTATGAAGTCAGCCGGACACTGGACCCTGCCTGGCGGCGGGCTGGATTTCGGTGAGAGCCCGGATGCTGCCGTGGAGCGTGAAGTACTGGAAGAAACCGGACTGGTGGTACGCAGCGGAGATGTGGCAGCGGTAGATTCATTAAGCGACGAAGTTGATGGTACAAAATACCATAGTATCCGGATATTATACGACGCTACGATTGTCAGTGGCGAACTGGTATTCGAGCAACATGGAACCACTGATCGCTGTGAATGGTTTACGGAAAAAGAGACACAGTCACTGCCACTGGTCGGTCACGCGCAACTCGGTATAGCAAAAGTATTCGGTAACAATAACTTAGCGACACGGCACGAAAAGTAGTTAAACAGCAGTCATATCGCAATGGCCGACCACAACGGGCGCAGCCTGTGTATTATTGCAAACAACGATAAACCAGTCGGCCATCTGGTGAATCGCGTGACAAATTTTCCATGGCCAGTGCCGTATCCAAAAAATGCTATTTATCACGCGACCCTCCAGGTAAAGACCACATTCAGGATCAACCATGCCGCAAACTACTGAAATAAATCGACGCATTGTACTCAAGCAACGTCCTAACGGGCTGCCGGATGAAAACACCCTTGGCCTGGAAGAGGTCGAGCTGGTCCAGCCTGCCGACGGCGAAATACTTCTTCGTACGGTTTATCTGTCGCTCGACCCCTACATGCGCGGGCGGATGAATGACACTAAATCCTATGCAGAGCCGGTAAAGATTGGTGGGGTGATGACAGGACAGGTAGTCGCCGAGGTGATGTCATCGAACCATGCCAACTATTCAGCGGGGGACTATGTGTTGTGCGGCAGCGGCTGGCAGGACTATTTCGTCACTGACGGAACCGGCGTAGTGCGCAATCTTGGCAAGACGCCAGAGAATCCTTCCTGGTCGCTGGGCATTATGGGTATGCCTGGTTATACGGCCTACGCTGGCTTACTTAAAATCGGTGAACCAAAAGCGGGAGAGACAGTGGTCGTCGCCGCTGCATCCGGCCCTGTCGGAGCAACGGTCGGGCAAATAGCGAAAATAAAAGGTTGTCGGGTGGTAGGCATTGCAGGCGGCAGCGACAAATGCGCTCATGTTGTCGACAATCTTGGTTTTGACGAATGCATAGATCATCGCTCGGACAGTTTTGCTGAACAGCTCAGCGCTGCTTGCCCTGATGGTATCGATGTCTATTATGAGAACGTTGGCGGCAAAGTACTATACGCTGTGTTGCCGCTGCTAAATGCCTTTGCGCGTATGCCGGTCTGCGGCGTTGTGTCATGGTACAACTTGTCAGGCTTACCCGAAGGTCCTGATTTCGGACCGGCTATCATGGGTACCATTCTGCGCATGAAAGTAAAAGTACAGGGTTTTATTATTTACGACAGTTTTCCTGAATCGACTTATCAGGAATTCATCGGTGACATGAAAACCTGGCTGGCCAGTGGCCGGGTTAAATACAAAGAACAAATAGTCAATGGTTTAGAGAACGCGCCCGCAGCATTGAATGACCTTCTTACAGGGTGTAATTTCGGTAAGATCGTCGTGAAAGTCGGCTAAACAGAAACATTCCACCCGGTCGCGTTAACATCGCTATTCTAAGGTTTCATAATTTGCGGGTTGATCAACCGCTCGGCGGTAAGTTTGCCATCAAAAAAATCAAGTAGATTCTGCGCTGAATAGGTCGCCATTCTACGCATACTTTCTGCGGTGCCTGCGGCATTGTGGGGTGTAACAATGGAGTTAGGCAGCGACAGCAGCGGATTGTCTGCGGCGGGTGGCTCTGTCGCAAACACATCGCAACCGGTGGCGGCGATTTCTCCGTTTAGAACTGCATCAGCCAGTGCCTGCTCGTCCACCACCCCGCCACGTGCGCAATTGATCACTATGCTGTGCCTCGGCATCGCGGCAAGTTCTTTAGCGCCGATGATGTTGGCGGTGCTGTCATCCAGTGGCACGTGCAGGGTCAGGTAGTCAGCAGTACCCAGCAACGGGCGAAAATCATCCACGGCTTCAACGCCTAGTTCACTGGCGCAGGCACGATCCAGAGCGATGTCAGCCACTGTTACTCGCATGCCTAAGGCTTTGCACACCGGTGCAATTCGTTTCCCGATACGCCCGAAGCCGATGATAAGCACATGCTTGCCGTGAAGTTCACTTGTGTGGTGTTGACTGCGCTGACTAAACTGGCCTTCGCGAGTATACCGATCGTACTGAATGGCCCGCTTATTCAGCACCAGCATCATCATAATGACGTGCTCGATAACTGATGTGGTATTCGAGTCAACGGCAATTGCGACAGGAAGATTTCGGGCCGAACAATGCGCCACATCGATGTTGTCACAACCCACACCGTGGCGTGAAATCACCTCCAGTTTACCGGCCCGGGCCAAGTCAGCTGTGGACAGCTGCATTGTACGAACCAACACACCCTGAGCGTCCTCCATTGCTGCACCCAGCTTTTCAACATCTCCATCAAGGTAATGCGTTTTGATATCAGATCTGGCCTCCAGCAGGGCCATCCCATCCGCATGTAATTTCTCTGTCACCAGTACTTTTTTCACAAAGTTTCCCTCCGTTTAAGGCAATTTGACCAAACACAATGTAGCTGACAAGATGGTCAGCAATCGCGTCCATAACTGTACACGCTACAGTACTTCTGGCATTGAGAACAAATACAACATGGAGTACATGATGTCGCAACTCGCATTAGATGACCTTTATCGATTAACCCAATGGGATACACCAACAATCTGCAATGGTCTGGAACTTGTTTGTCCGGAGCGCCGCGCCAGCGGATTTACCACTGAACCGCTGGTGAGCCTGGATCCTTCCTTAGCGCCGGTGATTGGTTACGCAAGAACCGCCAGAATACGCGCAACTTCACCATCAACGCAGAGTGCAGATGAGGTCCGGGATCTGCGACTTAACTACTATGAATACGTTGCCAGTGGTGCAAAACCCTCCATCGTGGTCATTGAAGATCTGGACGTAACCCCCGGTTACGGTGCATTCTGGGGAGAGGTAAACACCCACATTCATCGAGGCCTCGGGGCGGCAGGTTGCGTGACCAATGGATCAATGCGTGATCTGACCGATTCTGCAAGCAATTTTCAGTTGCTAGCCGGGCGTGTGGGACCCAGCCATGCACATGTACACCTGGTCGATTTCGGCGGAGATGTTTGTATTCACAACATGTCTGTGAAAGACGGTGACATCATCCATATGGACGTACACGGTGCGGTTGTCGTACCGGAACACGCTGTCCCTGAGCTGCCTGCCGCCATAGATTTAATCAGCCGTCGCGAAGCTAAAATTATCAGCGCGGCCAAGGCCGATGATTTCAGCTTTGAGAAATTACGCACTGCCATGGCCAGTGCCACAGAGATTCATTAATGAGTCTCAAGCGTCGAAACATTCTATGATGGCGGTATCCGAAATTTCACTACAACCGCGGCTGCGCAGCCATTTAACCCGAATGTCAGCACGATTGGCACTGTCCTGGGTAGTACTGGTGATAACCTCCTGCACAGCCAGCAGTGAAAGCTTTGCCAACAGACCGGGATTCCGTGAATATTTCAACCAATACCCGCCGTCCACTGCGGTTCCAAACGAAAAACAGCAGCAACTACTGGAGAAATACAAACCCAGGATCTATCGAGCCATCGACAGCAGTGGTATCGCACAACAAGGACCTGTGGACTTCTACCGGTCATACATTTCCGATGGTAAGTTGTTGGATGATGGAGAATTGGTATCCCAACAGGTAACACAAGCGCTTTTAAATCAGTATCGCGACAACCCGACCGCAAGATTTATTTACAAGGGCACATACCGCAAAGACAGCGACGCTGTCGTCTACGCAAGATTTGACTCAGACACCTTGCAATATAACGGCAACAGTTATCCGCTGGAGTTTCTCAGCTATAACCTGGTATTTCCGGCCAGTGGTCTGCTCAAGGGGCTTGGCGGGCTGCAAACGGCCGCGCTGACAATCGCCGGAAGTCTTAATGACTGGCATCAGCTTGACCACTACGTCGGATTGAGTATTGCGCTATACCGGGATATTCCTGTCGCCGTTACATTGCAACAACACAACTACCAGACAAGCTATATTTTTAACAAAGATCTTGAGCTTCCCGATGATCACCGGGTGCAGGTAGATATCGCCATGCGTTCAAACGAGCTCTATCTTCACAACGAAAAAGAGACGCGTCATCCCGCCGTATCTTTTATCTCGCAAGACAATATCGAATTTATAAAAACAGGTTCAAACAAACCCTTTATGGCAGGTTTTGACAT
Organism: uncultured Granulosicoccaceae bacterium; assembly: GCA_937922015.1. Classification (GTDB taxonomy): domain Bacteria; phylum Pseudomonadota; class Gammaproteobacteria; order Granulosicoccales; family Granulosicoccaceae. Next base: position 16,166 of record CAKZVB010000073.1, on the reverse strand, counting down.
CACCCGAGGGGATCAGGAAATTGACTACTCTCTTGCCTTTCTGGCTCAGTCGGATGCGTTCTATCAGTTTAAAGGCCATCTTGGAAAATCACGTCTTCTGCCGGGGCGAGATGGCCCTCCGGGTGCCGACTATGTCACTCTGCCAGGACTAATGCCACGGGCCTTGCGACTGGTGACGGGCTACCGTCCCGGCAGCGTCGAACACGAACAACAAAAACTATCCGGACTGTTTGATTTCAGCACATTCAGTGTCAAAGCAGAGGGCATAAATGCCGCCATTGAAGATTTTATAAAAGATGCAGATGCACTGAATTAAAATCGGCAAGACACCATCTCTATCCACGCTCAGGCCTGAACGGATCGACCGGGGGCTATCTCAGCTAAACTCTTTTGCCAGATATTCACCCAGTTTCACTGACAGATCATTGTTCGAACTTCGATACATCACCACCGATTGATCAGGTAACAGAGGCAACTCACCTGCATGGTCTATCTCTGTTCTCTCTGGCGACAGGCTGCTGATTCTATCCACTGAGTTTTCAAGCTCTGCTGTGACACACAAATCGGCAGCGACCATCGCATATCCGGCAAGGTCATCATCGGTCTCGATCATGTCCTGCCACAGGATCCCCGCTTTGTTTAAATGCTCAACCACCTGTGTTCTGAAAAAACAACTTCTGGAAAAACCAATTGGCAACGGTCGCTGCTGCCACGCAACGCCGTTTACCGCACCTGTCCATACCAGGCGCTGCGTTGTCAGGACCTCGCCATTTTGGCCGGGGTTGACCTCAGTGGTGAGTACGATGTCGTGCAGTCCCTGCTGAAATTCATCCAGCAGTGCCATGGTTCTGGATGACTTCAGATTCACTTTAACCCGTGGAAAAGCGCGATTAAATTCACACAAAACCTTGGGGATACATGGACTGATGATATCTACCGGCACACCAAGTGACACCTGCCCTTCGTATTCCGGTGCGGTCATTTTCTCCCACGCTTCATCATTCAGGGAAAGCATTTGATTGGCATAGTTGAGTAATTGATCTCCCGACGCCGTGGGTGCCATGCCCTTTGACTTTCTTTCGAATAATTCCATTTCAAGACTCTCTTCGAGACGTTTAATCTGCATGCTGACAGCAGACTGCGTCATGTGAAGTCTGTTGGCAGCACGCGTCATACTGCCAACTTCTGCGATAGTGACAAAACTTCTAAGAGTGTTTAAATCAAGTTCACGCCGTGATGCCATAACCTTACCTGCCAAACCAATCAAAGGAGATATCAAATATGTTGAACATAGTGATCAATATATTTCGATTCATTTTTACCCCTGCTTACCACTAGAGTCAATGCATCAATTCACTATATACATAGGATCACAGGCGTTGATAGAGAACATCATGAAATTTGATATAACACCACACATTGTCATTAACCGCTCAGCTGACAGGAAGTTTAACTTCACCTGGTGCAACTTTTACCAGCGGCTGATCAATCGACTGCATAACTACTATAAACTGCAATTACTGCGATATGAAATCAGGTCGGAACGAAACACCCTTGCGCGACTGACTGATCATGAGCTTAATGACATAGGTCTGCAAAGACACGAGGCACTGGCCGAAAGCCAAAGAGACTATACAGACCTGCCGGATAATCGAAATAGCCCTGAGGAAAAATATCAACGGTATCAGAATTAGATGAAACGGATGGATGCAGCAAATCGCCTGATTGCCGTTACTGGATTATTGAAATCCACGTAACGGCATTTTCGCATCACGACGCAACCAGTTATCAGCGGGGTACTGGCACACTCCATCAATTACATGCAAGGTGTAGGCGTGTCGGGATTTGTCTGATCGGTTGGCAGAACTCTGATGTGGCAATTCACCATTCAGCACCACCAGTGTCCCTTTAGGTGCCGGCAGTGCAACCGCTTGCGAGTGCCAGTCATGTTCAGACAACGTTTCAAAAGTCAGCTCGCCGGTGTCGGGTTTTCTGTAAAAACGTTGCTTTAAACCACCCTTGTGCTCGCCTGGTAAAGCATACATGCAGCCGTTTTCTACAGTGGCATCTTCCAGCGCAACCCAGAAACCTGTGCAACTAAGTGGCGTGGTATACAGGAAGGTACTGTCCTGGTGGCAGTCGACTTCACCGCCAATACCGGGAGATTTAAAAATGTACATCGACTGCAGCAACAACGGCTGCTGGTAGCCAATCTCACCCGCTAGCCGAGCTAACGCCGGTGATCTGGAGAACTGTTCAAATACAGGATCAAGATCATGCAGTGCATGGCCGATTTTATTAACACACTCCGAGGGCTGGCGTCGCAGTGCACCGTTATCATCAAGCGCTTCTTCCTCAAGGAAATATCGGATCTTATCTCCGGAGGACTGAAAGTAGTCATCTTTAGTGTGCGCGTGTGAACTGGTCGAGAACACACTTCCCAGTGAGGCAATATCTGTATCATCGATTAACTCAAGCGCGCGTGCTCTGAGGGAGTCACAGGCGCTGGCGGTGAAAAAATTGTCGAGAATCAGGAAGCCATCGCGTTCATAGGCGCGCTGCATATCGACGCTGAGCGCGCCGCCCCCGGCGGCTTCAAACCGTTGTGCGACTGGCATTGTTTTTCTCCATCAGTATCCGGCAGTGTAGGGGTACAATGTAGCACTGTAGAGCCTCTTACCTCCATCTTCGTATCTAAAACTCGCTATGGCAAATAATAATAGGGTCGATCACTGGGAAGTTCTGGTACGCAACACCATGGGCGCTGAGCAGGTTGAGCGGGCGGAATCCATCCAGTCTCTGTGGAGTGGATATGGCGAAATTTTCCGCGCGCGATTAAGCGGGGCTGCAGTAGACACCGTAGTGCTCAAACATGTGTCGCCACCGGCGCAACAGTCAGGACAACACCCGAAAGGCTGGCACAGCGATTTTGCCACGCGGCGAAAATTGCGTTCCTACGAGGTGGAATCCAACTGGTATAAGCACTGGAGCTATCACTGCAACGAACATTGCCGGGTACCACAATGTTACGGGACCGATCAACAGGGAACGCAACGCTGGATACTACTGGAAGACCTGGATGCCGCCGGCTATCCGGTTCGGCACAGCTCGTTATCTGATCGACAGGCACTGAGCTGCATTGACTGGCTGGCGCACTTCCACGCCACTTACCTGAACAAAGAGGCAGACAATCTGTGGGACAACGGCTCTTACTGGCATCTGGCCACTCGACCTGATGAACTCAGGGCAATGGCTGCAGGGCCGCTGCGCGACCATGCAGCACTGATTGATTCCATGTTAAGCAACTGTCGCTATAAAACACTGGTACACGGTGATGCAAAGGTGGCGAATTTTTGTTTTGGCACTGGCACCGCAGTAGCGGCGGTAGATTTCCAGTACATCGGGGCGGCTTGTGGTATGAAGGACATCGCCTATTTTATAGGCAGTTGTCTGGATGAGGAGGACTGTGAAAAGTACGCCCCCAAGCTGCTTGATCGTTACTTCACAACCTTAAAGATGGCGCTGAGCAATAGTGATAACGAAAAAGCTACTGCAGGTGAAAACATTGATTTTAACGAGCTGGAGTCTGAATGGCGGGCGCTGTACTCAGTCGCATGGACTGATTTTCACCGCTTTCTTCTGGGATGGATGCCTACCCATCACAAGATTCATCGTTACACTGAGAAACTGACAGCTGACACCCTGACTAAAATCAAGTCGCTGGGCCAGGAGTCGTCTTGATCAGACGAGAAGTGCCGGTCTGTCTATGATTCAGTATCGTCGATAGACGCCAGTTGCTCATCGGCTTTGTCAAACCACAGACGTGACACATAGTTGTCTTTCGGCCAGCGCAATTCAAACAGATCAAGCTGCACGCCAGTATGGCGATCACGCAGCGAGAAAAATATTTCTTCGGCGCGTTCTACATTGCCCAATTCGTATTCTGCCAGACCCTGACTATACAACGCGGTATCGTAGTAACTACTATCCGGGTGCTGTTCGACCAGTGTTTTCATAGTCTCCAGAGAGGCGGTGTAGTTTGACAGATCGACTAACTGGATATAGCCCAGCATGTATTTGGCATCATCGACCAGATAGCTGTCAGGCTGTTCAGCGATCAACTTGTTAAGCGCCTCTATAGCACCTGCAATATCGCCATCATCACGTAAATTCAACGCCGATTTATAAAGATTGAAGTCCTTGCCAATCCCGTAGACGTCGGCCTCTTCAAGCAACGACATTTTGATCATTGCACGGGCTTTGTTGTCAGTGGTGGATCCACCGTTCAAATAGCGCCGGTATTCCTGGGCAGCAGCTACATTGTCGCCACCGTCTTCGAGATCACGTGCGTTGTAGAACAGTGACTCAACCGCATTCGAGCCGATCCCTTGTATCACACTGTAGTCGATGTCCAGAGAGCCGGTTCTTTGCCCCTCGCCTACAGGCTCGAAGGCCACACCCAGCGTTAATCTATCACCGGGTTCCAGAGTCACTCCCTCCACAGACTGAGTGACAAAGTCCTGGCTATTCTCACCGCTCACACCCACAGAGTTAATCGGAAAGGTGTCTACGCCAACGTTTCTGATTTCTATAGTTTGCGGGGTGCTGCTGCCAACGTCCTGAACACCGAATCGATAATCAGCAATTGATATCTTCAATCCGCTGAAACTTTCATCGGATGATTCTTCTTCTACCGCTACACACGAGGCAAGCAAAGCACACAGCAGCGCTCCGCTCGCAACTTTCGTTACGGTAGTTCGGGTTTTGCGATTTGTTATTTTTGTCGTCATAACCATCAATCCGCGGGCAACACCGGTTCACCGGTTCCTTGTCGGTAGATACCAGTCAGTCTCACTCTCAAGCTGCTGCTTTACCGTCTGAAGAATTATTAGTTATGAAATAGTCGAGCGCGATTTTGCAGTTAGTCAATGATGATTCAATCTCATCTGCATTAGCCGATGGCTGCGACTTTAGATCCTGCAGGGTATCCATTTCGGTTTTTGCCGCCGCCACCTGTTTATTGATACTGGCAACCGCAACGGACAGTGCATCCGTCAGCTCGGAAAATTCGGCATCGTCACCGGCACGCATTCTGACATTCAGGTTGCCGTCGCCAATCTCACGCAGTGCGCGTTTAACAGCCAGCAACGGTTGACCCAGTTTACGTACGATGTAAATACTGATCATGCTGGTAACAACAATATTCATCAACATCATCATACCGATCCATTTTCCCAATACACTGCTCAGACTGGGAATTTGTTCATTGAGCATGTTCATGTCCTCGGACACAAACAGCATCGGCGAGTTACCAGATGCCAGCTGACCCAGCAGATGATTGTAAAAAAGCCCCAACATCACAGTTGTGAGGACCAGATACAGTGTCGCGAATGCGATGACGCGACGAATCTCGCGTGCCTGAAAGGTTTTATCCTTAAACAGCGCAAGTATAAAAAAAGAATCGGAGGACCGTGCCATAATCGACAACTCTATGTGATTTACGGAGTATTCCTAACGTTGGCGACGGAAACACCGGCAACTTAACGCGCATTGTGATGAGTATGGGAATAATTGAATGCCGCACACAAATTCAGGCGATATCTCAACCTGATACAGGCCAGCGCGCTCAGGAAATCGTTTTACGCACAGAATGCAAGAATCGGGGGCAGAAGATGGCGGAAGAGCGTGGGAGTCGAACCCACCAGACACGTCTGACGCGTCTCACCGGATTTGAAATCCGGACCCGTCACCGGATCGGGTCGCTCTTCCTCCTGGATGCTGGTCTGGCACTGGTTTCAGTGCAGGACACTTTAAGTAGTCTAATAGAAATCGATGAAATTAGATAATCGCGATCTCTGAGGGAGCACGCACTGTTAACAACTGGGGACCATCGTCTGTGATGACAATATTCTCCTCATGCACCATTATTTTTCCGTCTCCGTAAGGCAAACCCGGCTCCAGCGTCATCACCATTCCGGCCTGCATTTGTGTTTGGTCAAAGGCAGTAATGGAGGGAGATTCCGTCAGCTGCATGCCCAGACCATGACCCAGGCGACCAACATTGTTGACAGCACCGTCTGTGTGCGGGCTGAGGACAGTTTGCATCGCAGCATAGATTTCTGCGCAGCTGACACCGGGACGAATCATGCCCAGAGCCGCCTCTATCGCATCGTGTGTGATCCGATAGGCATCCGCAGTGGCACTGTCTGTTTTTCCAAACGCAAAGTTACGATCAAAGTCACAAAAATACCCATCGACAATACAGCCAGTATCAAGGATGAGAATATCGCCGACCCTGGTCTGTTTGTCAGATGGCGGGGAGATGATGTCATCGTAGCCATTCGCGCCAGTCGCACCCACCAGATAACTAACATCATCAACACCGTGGTTGATACAGGCAAGCTTGAAACGCTGGAAGATCTCGCGCTCTGAATCACCCGTGTTCACTATTGCGGGTATTTGCGCAAACGCTTTTCCGGCAGCATCACAGGCACAGGCAATCTTGGCGATCTCAGCCGCAGATTTAACTTGCCGTTGTGCCTGTACTATGGAGGTGACATCAATATAACCACCGGCGCTGACTCCCAGAAGGTTGCCAAGTGTTTCAAAGTCTGCCAGCGGCATACGCAAAGAAGACTCACGACCTTTAAGCATACCGACACGGGCACTTTTACCGGACAACTCATGAATAGTGTCGGCCAGTAAGCTCACCCCGTCATCAGTGGGGTGCGGCGACGACCAGCAACGGATGTCCTGTACCCAGGTGCGTCGCATACAAGCTTCACCGATACCCGGTATTACTGCAACCGGATCGCCGTCGACCGGCACCAGCAGAAACCATGGTCTTGTCGGACTTTGCCAGAACTGCGTGAAAAAGCCTGAGTAATATCTGATCTCCGGTTCGGTGGTAAAGAGCACAATATCGACATCACAAGCTGCCATTTGCGCCTGTAGAGATGAGGCTCTGGACTTGTATTCCTGTGCCGTAAACCCTCGTTGCAGAGTTGGCGAGTGGGTGGACGATGCCATATCTAGATGCGCTTCCTGTCAGTCATCTGTACTGGCCAGCAATTGACGGTACACCTGCGGGTCTGTCGCGCCTTCGCATCCAAGGAGTAATATATGGCTGTCCGCATTGATACCCAATTCATCTTTTAAAGTTGCATCATCGCATACGCCCATTAACGCCAGCGCGCCCGGCACCGCACATTCACCGGCCTCGATTTTAGTTTGAGCCATTTCACCATCCGCAAAAAGCCGCATCGCAGGCGCTATTTGATCATCGGGGATAGTAATTACATGGTCTGCACATTTCGACAAAACATTCCAGGCCAACAGTGAGACTTCGCCGCAAGACAAGCCAGCCATCACAGTTTCGTGAGTGATCGATACGGGTTCCGGCTGCCCGGCCTGCACGCTGCGCAACCAGCAGTCTGCGTGCTCTGATTCAACAATCACGATTCTGGGACGATCAACGCCGGTTTTCATCCACAGCCTTGCACAGACCGCGGCGGCCAAACCGCCCACACCGGCCTGCACAAAAACATGCGTCAGTGGGTGTTTAATTTGCTGCAGCACTTCCGTTGCGATCACTGTGTAGCCCGCCATAACATCGCGCGGTACACTCATGTAATCACCATAAGAGGTATCAGATACCACAAACCAGCCGTTTTCTGCAGACTCTTTGGCACAAAGGCGAACAGAATCATCATAGTCACCATCGATTCTTACTACTTCAGCACCGTAGGCTTCCATGGCCTGTTTGCGGCCTTCACTCACTTCACGATGAATATAAATACGACAAGCGCAACCAGCGTTTTGCGCCCCCCATGCCACTGAACGGCCATGGTTGCCATCAGTCGCTGTGGTAATCACCATTGAAGCAGCAAATGCTTTATGAAAGCCATTGCGAATATCAGCAAGGCTTATTTGCGCAGCCTCTTTTGCCTCATACTCACGAGCAATCAGACACAGCACGGCATAGGCACCGCCCAGCGCCTTAAAACTGCCCAGGCCAAAACGTTGTGACTCGTCCTTGTACACAATGTGGCCACAGTCAAGACTGGCGGCCAGCTTATCAAGACCGATAAGTGGCGTGGCTTCGTAACCTGACCAGCTGCATATTTCTTCCATCGCCGAGTCAGCGTCTTGTTGTGACAGTACTTCATTAGCGGCATAGGCGACTGCACTGGTTTGGTGCTTTGCCGTTTTGGAAAGGGTTACCCCCTGCGGCATTCTTTCTTTGATGTTCATCAGAAACCCTGGCAATGAAAAAACTCATTCTGTCACATCTCATGTAAGCGCCAGCATTCATTAGCGTCACAAAGTAGATGTTAAAACAGCGTTTCCTCAATCTTAAACGGTAATTTTCGTTTTGGTGACGACCTTCATCGATCAGAATTCTCATTCAATCGTCATATGATGTGGCCGATAGCCTCCTCAGCAGGACGCATATTCAGCGTTATAAAATTACACTATCGAGTTCACAGATGCCAAAACCGTCACTTGATGGCTCCCAGCCAGATTCCAATAACAACACTGGAAACGAGAATTCGCGACGACTGACCCAGGATCTGAACAATCTTCAACATGAAATCCGTATGGACTTTGACCAGCGGATCAGTGACCTGAGCAACCTGATGAGCAAATTCAGGAGCCTGATGGTCTGTGACATACGCTTGCTCAATGCTGCTAACGACAGCAAGGCAAAGGCAGCTGAAGATAATATTCCACTACTGACAAAGAAAATTGACGACTCCACTCTGGCCAAAAGTAAGGTGATCAACAGTGCCGAAAGGTTCACCGCAAAGGACAAACCTGCAATTCCAGAGCAAAGCCAATCGCAACCCACTGAATCTCCAGCCAGACAGGCAGCTGCTGCGCGTGCTCCAAAAACAGCAAACCCCTACGCAGCCAGGGAGACAGCAAGATTTGAAGCCGGTTTGTATCAACTGAATTGTCAGTTATATCGATTTCGACTGGAACTTGACCAGGAACTGGAGTATCGCGATGAACCACTGCATGTTCATTTCAGCGATCCTTCAGAGCTCGCCAGCGTGTTGCAACAGATAACGCAAAAGAAACATCAGGAAAAACACACCGATCGTTAATACACTTGCACGCAGCTCCGAGGTAATACAAAAAAGGTCGCTGGTGGTCGATTGTGGCGTGGTTGATCAACACCGGCTAACGCAGTGACTTTCGAAGTAACCACCCTGCTGACACAACAAACACCACGCTCCAAACCGGCAGGCCGAACACCCTAAAGCCCCCTTCATAAATCAGCGCAATCAGCACCGCCGAAATAAAGAGCGTCGCGGCACACATACTATAGATCACAGGTCTGTTGGTATTGTTGGCCGTAGCATCACGACGAGCGGTCATCATCGGCATTGGAGCTGACTGTGCACCTGATTGCAGAAACTGATGCACCAGCCCGGGCATGTGTGGCAACATCCTTCCCCATTCTGGTATGTTTTTCTGTATGTCGCGCAAAACAGCCTGCGGGCCAGCCTGCTCAAGCATCCACTTTTTAAGAATTGGTCTTGCCGTTGCCCAAAGATCGAGCTGCGGATACAACTGCCTGCCCAGACCCTCTATATTCAAAAGTGTTTTTTGCAATAACACCAACTGTGGCTGCACTTCCATATCAAAGCGACGCGCGGTTTGAAACAATCGCAGCAGCACCTGGCCAAATGATATCTCTTCCAGTGGTTTTTCAAAAATCGGTTCGCAAACCGTGCGTATGGAGGATTCAAATTCTTCTACACGGGTGTCAGGTGGTACCCAGCCGCAATCCACATGCAGGCTTGCAACACGACGGTAGTCTCGATCAAAAAAAGCCAGCAGATTTTGCGACAGGTAATAGCGATCCTGATCAGTAAGGGTGCCGACAATGCCAAAGTCGACCGCAATACAATGTGGATCATGAGGCGCTTCACGCGAGACAAATATATTTCCAGGGTGCATATCAGCATGAAAAAAGTTATCACGAAAGACCTGGGTAAAAAAGATATTTACACAGCGTTCAGCCAGTTTTTCGATATTTACACCAATCCGGTGTAGCTCATCGATTTCTGAAATAGGCACACCACTGATCCGTTCGAGAACCAATACCTTGTCTCTCGTATAATCCCAATAGACTTCGGGTATGTATAATTCATTTGAATCTTCGAAGTTTGTTCGCATCAGTTGCGCATTTGCAGCCTCACGCTGCATATCAAGCTCATCGTAAATTGTTTTTTCGTATTCTGTGACCACCTCTTTTGGTCGCATTCGTTTACCGTCCGACCAGAACCAGGTTGCCATGGTGGCTATCAAATGCATTAGAGAGATGTCACGCTCGATGGTTTGCTCAATACCCGGGCGTAGCACTTTAACAACTACTTCTTCTTCACTGTGCAGTTGTGCGGTGTGGACCTGCGCAATGGATGCGGCCGCCAATGGTTCGACTTCAAACCGTGCAAACAGGTTTGCAACCTTATCACCCAATGATTGTTCAATGATTTCTATGGCAGCAGCCGATGAAAACGGCGGAACGTTATCCTGCAGCAGGGCAAGCTCGGCGGCGATATCGTCTGCCAGCAGATCACGGCGGGTTGACAGCATTTGCCCGAACTTGACGAATACCGGCCCGAGCTCTTCCAGAGCACGGCGCATACGTACCGCTCGTGGCAGTCGCCTTGTTTCGGCATGACGCCAGCGATCCGGGGATACCATGCACAGGGTTCGCAACACCCCTGACGAGCTGAAATCAACCGCCAGTTCATCAATGCCGTATTTAAAAAACACCCGCTGAATGGCATACAACCGTTTAACACGTGTGATGAAACGCAACGCCATTCCTAATTGCCGTGCGTATCAGAGGAGTCAGGCTGAACCGGATCTTCTGTTGTTTTTGCTGTTGAAAGCGGTGATGCCGATAGCTGCGCTTTGACTCTGATTTCGAGTTGATCCACACGGTCACGAAGATCATCAACCTGATTGCAGAAATCTTCTAACTCCCAGTCATGGGGGACATGATTGGTCTCATCACGAAGATAATCGCCGGTGTTTTCTCGCATCGATCTGTGGGTTCTTGACACCCAGCTCTGCAGGCCCTGAGCTGTTCTTCCTGCATGGTGCGCCACAGAATCACCGGTCACGCGTGACAGGTGTTCGGCCCAGTCAATATCGATCTGCTCAAGTATTCTGCTGAACTGCTGGGCTAGTTCCACATCGCCGCTAATCGACACTTCACCGTCAAAGATACTGCTTTTACCCGTCGACAATGCAAGCATGGAAAAAGGACCACCGCTTATCGTGGCATCTGGTTCTGCGTCGAACTGTTCAAGTATTTCCACGTGATCCTTGTGGAACAGAAACCAGGCCGCTAAATTTATTCCGCTCATTTGCAAACGAATAAGCTTACCCTGTAGTTTTTCTATACGTGGTTGTGTCTCTGAGTCCAGTGCCAGATAATTGTTGAAGCCGCTTTGCAGTACGACTGCCAGTGGTGGAGGTAAATTCAATTGATATATCCGTGCTGTTAGTTGTTGCAGTAGACCAGCCTGCATTATTCATCAGGCTTCGGCGTCCGGAGTCAATAACAGTCTGTCATTTCAGGATTAACCATTAATTCACTGCAAACACTATAAATAAAAACACCGGCGTGAATTTCACCGGACGCCTCATGAATAAATGCAGGTTAGAACTTAAAGCCTTTGTGCAACGCGACAATACCACCAGTCATGTTGTGGTAGTCACAGCGTTCAAAGCCCGCCTGTTGCATCATGCCCATTAGTGTTTCCTGATCAGGGTGCTGCCTTATCGACTCTGCCAGATATCGATAGCTGTCTGCGTCGCCGGCAATCAACTGACCCAGTGCCGGCAGCGCCGAAAAGGAATAGGCGTCGTAGACTTTGCTTAGCATCGGCAATATAGGTTTTGAAAACTCCAGCACCAGCAACCTGCCACCGGGCCTGATAGAGGCAAACATGGATTCAAGTGCCCGTTGTTTGTCTGTGACGTTGCGCAAACCAAAGGCCATGGTAATGCAGTCAAAACTGTTTTCCACAAAGGGCAATTGCTCGGCATCGGCCAGTGTGTAGCGAACATTTTGTACAAGCCCTTCATCGGTAAGGCGATCGCGACCAACAGACACCATGGAGCCATTGATGTCTGCCAGAACTACCGTACCCTCATCACCCACACGCTGGCTGAGTTTGGCGGCCAGATCACCGGTACCACCCGCCAGATCAAGCACTTTCTGGCCGTAACGAACACCGGTCTGGTTGATGGTGTAACGTTTCCACAAACGATGGATGCCCATGGACATGAGATCATTCATGACATCGTAGCGCTCAGCGACTGAATCAAATACAGCGCCGACGAGTTCTCTTTTTTTCTCTTTTTCTACCGTTTGATAGCCAAAGTGGGTTTTGTCATTCACTTGATAACTCGCTGCTAAGGAGAATTCGAATGTCGAAATTGCCAGTTACTGGGTTGGGTTGCTTTTCTTTTCTTTGCGCTGATGGCCACTGGCCGCCAGTTTATCGAGGTAGACCTGCCAGTTGTGTTCATAGTTAACGCCCAGACCGTGCAGGTAGGTCCAGGTAAAAATACCGCTGTCGTGACCATCGTCAAAGGCTATTTTTATCGCGTAATTGCCGGACGGGGTGATTGTCTCAATGCCGACATCTTCTTTCCCCAGTTGCAAAACCTCCTGACCAGGGCCGTGCCCCTGCACTTCGGCGGACGGTGAATGGACGCGCAGATATTCGCACGTGAGGTTACATTCAAAGCCATCGTCGAAGTGAAGTTCGAGCACTCTGCTTCGTTGATGCAGCTTAATTTCTGTTGGTTTAGCCATAGACTCCAGCTTACAGGATGTAGCGACTTAGATCTTCATCTTGCGCCAGTTCAGACAGATATTTGTCCACATAGGCGGCATCGACGGTTATAACACTGCCGGCGGCATCAGCAGCTTCATAAGAGGCCTCATCGAGCAAGCGTTCCAATACCGTATGCAGCCTGCGAGCACCAATATTCTCTGTGGTCTCGTTAACCTGCCAGGCTATTTCGGCGATACGCTTGATGCCGTCACCAGTGAAACTGAGCCTGACATCTTCTGTGCCCAGCAACGCAATATACTGTTGCGTGAGGGAAGCATCAGGCTCGGTCAGTATACGTTCAAAATCACCTACCGATAACGCCTTGAGTTCTACCCTGATAGGCAGACGGCCCTGCAATTCCGGTATAAGATCCGAAGGCTTTGTCATATGAAACGCACCGGAGGCAATAAACAGGATATGATCGGTTTTTACCATGCCGTACTTGGTACTGACGGTACAACCCTCTACCAACGGCAACAGATCACGCTGCACCCCTTCACGGGAAACATCAGCACCGCCACCACCGCCGGTGTCACTGCGGCGGGTGACCTTATCAATTTCATCCAGAAAGACAATACCGTTTTGTTCAACGTTGTCGACGGAAATTTGTTTTAGTTCGTCTTCGTTTACAAGGTTGGCTGCTTCTTCATCGGTCAATAACTGCATCGCTTCTTTGACTTTTACTTTGCGGTTTTTTTTCTTGTCGCGACCAAGGTTTTGAAACATTCCCTGCAATTGCTGAGTCATGTCTTCCATGCCGGGGGGCGCCATAATCTCCACACCCACACCGCCGGCACTGATTTCAATATCTATCTCTTTGTCGTCAAGCTTTCCTTCACGCAGCATTTTTCGAAACTTCTGCCTGGTGGAAGAATCGTCATTGCCAGCATCGTTGTCGTCGGGCCCTCGAGCCGGACGAAGAAAGATGTCCAGCACTTTCTCTTCAGCGGCGTCTTCTGCACGGTGTCGAACTTTTTCCATCTCTGTTTCGCGAGTCTGCTTTATCGATGCATCAACAAGATCGCGAACAATAGATTCAACGTCACGACCGACATAACCGACTTCAGTAAATTTGGTTGCTTCTATTTTAATAAACGGCGCGTTAGCCAGCCTGGCAAGACGCCGTGATATTTCAGTCTTACCAACACCGGTCGGCCCGATCATCAGGATGTTCTTTGGGGTAATTTCGTTACGCAAGCTGGCGTCAACCTGCTGCCGTCGCCAGCGATTTCGCAACGCAATGGCAACAGCACGCTTGGCATCATTCTGCCCGATGATATGCTTATCGAGTTCCTGCACTATTTCGCGTGGTGTCATGGTAGACATGGTTTAAACCTGGTAGATAATATAGTTAACTGTTAGGTGGCCCCGCTGCCGGGCTTTTGCTGGAGGGTCGGACCGGTTTATTCGTTCGACAAAGTTTCAACCGTCAAATTGCCGTTTGTATAAATACAAATATCAGCGGCTATGTTCAAACTGTTCGTCACAATTTCAGTGGCGCTAAGGTCAGTATGCTCCAACAATGCACGTGCAGAAGCTTTCGCAAAATCCCCGCCGGAACCTATAGCGATCAATCCATGCTCGGGTTCAATGACATCACCGTTTCCTGATATCACCAACGAGCTCTTGCTGTCGGCAACCGCCAGCAATGCCTCGAGACGACGCAGCATGCGATCGGTACGCCAGTCTTTGGCCATCTCAACGGCGGCGCGAGTCAGGTTGCCGGCATATTCATCAAGTTTGCCCTCAAAACGTTCGAACAGCGTAAACGCATCAGCCGTGCCGCCCGCAAAACCGGCCAAAACGCGATCTTTGTAGAGTCTGCGGACTTTTCTGGCATTACCTTTCATAATCGCGTTGCCAAGCGTAACCTGACCATCACCGCCGATAACGACCTCTGCGCCCCGGCGAACCGAAACAATCGTGGTACCACGATATTGTTGCACTAAAAATCTCCAAATGTATCTGACGCCATATTGCACTACACTCAGGGGTGTAAATGTGCTTTTCTAACGCGCATGATCAGAGTTTGTTCTTAAGGTCGGGGATTTTCCCGCAAACAAACAGATTTTAAAGCCAGATATGCTGATTGCAGACCCACGCCTGCTCGGCAAACATTAAAAATGTGGGACTCATGGGCAAAGTTCAAGACACCATCAACAGATTAGGCGGACGCCGAAAACAGCGCGCACTGGCCGAAGTAGCGTTGATTATACCTTCTCAGCAAAAGCCGACCACCGATAGTTTTCCCACCAGTTACAAGGCGGTGTGCAACTGGCTGGATGCACAGGAAAATTCGGATACGGCAGATACTGACGCGCCATTGACCGCATCCATGCCCACTAATCTTCTGCGCGCCTTGCAACACAGCAACCGCCTGCAAAACACACCCGCCGAGCGGCTGCGGATAACCGACCTGTTCCGAGACAGACTGCAGCGAACGCTACAACAGCTAAACGGCCAGTACATCGGTATGGACCTGCCGTATAGTGCGACGGATCAACAGGCTTTTGAACAGTCATCTACTTTACTGGGTGAGTTATCCTACGGCTATAAGATCGCTTTGGCTGACGCGTTGCTGGGCCGTGGCAAGCTAAATCGAAAATCCCGGATCTATACTATATACAACGCTATGAAAGTGATTGGCGAGTGCGGTTTACGGCATTCGCAGTCCTATTGCAGTTGGCCGGAAAAATCGTGGCGTGACATCAACACACTGATGCTGTTGGCTGAGAACGATAACGCTGTCGACGAAATAGTAACTATAGACGGCAATACCAAACAAAATCACCCAGACACTATTCACCAACTCTACAGTGCGCTGGCCGCTTTTTCGGTAAGCAACTGCGAGCATCTGCAAGCTCTGCAAATGGATGCGTTATTCACTTCCTTGTGTAAAAACGCCGATGCCATTGTGCTGTCGGATGCGAAACCGGAATACTCATCCAACCTTTTCAGCGTTGCTTTGAATTCGGCAAGCTCACCGGCTCTGGATACTTTTTGTCGTTATTCAACCACCAACAAAATCCGCTACTTCACACTGCAGCCGATCCACGATGCGTTATTGGCCAGCTACAACCACGAACCGGATCAAACCGGATTAGGCAGGCTACAGCTGAGCAAATTGCATCAAATCTGGTGTCAGCAGACCAGCCGCAACGCCGCGCGCTCGTCACGCCATATTTCGTTCTCAACCCAGACTGGCATCAAGGACATTGCCAGCTCTCTGAAGTCCTATACAAAGTATAAACGCTTGGACAATCCATTCCAGACCAACTGGATTCTGGTCAATGA
>CAKZVB010000072.1 GCA_937922015.1 uncultured Granulosicoccaceae bacterium | reverse complement strand
AGGTGTTATTGAACGCACTAATCTGGCAAAAAACCGCCCTAAGATAATCGCTCTTACAAAGTCGAACGACGAAAGGCAAATAGTTGGCTGTTTTGAGCAGGGTGCCGACAGAGTTGTCGCTATCCCGCAGTGTTCACCGGAAATCCTAAGCTCGTTGTTGAAGTCTCAGCTACAAACCGATAGTGATCTTTATTCTCCGTATCAACTAAACACGTCAACACAGACAATCAAACTTGGTGAACAAGAGATTCGGTTAAGAAAGACAGTTTACGATGTCGCTCAATATCTATTCGTAAACAACGGGAAGCTGATACCCAAAGAAACAATACTTCGAGATGTCTGGGGGGCTGACACTGCCCGCTGCCTGACCAGGCGAGTGGAGAGTTATGTCTGTCACGTCCGAAACCAGCTATCACTCGATGGTACACACGGGTGGGAAATTCGAACAAGAAGAGGTCTGGGATACGGCTTATTCAACACAGCCATCAGCAGAACCGATACGAAACATGCCGATACTACGGAAAAAAATACTAACTTAAATATGAACCATGAACCCACTGAGTCATCCGTTTTAAAGAGACTTGAGACTATCTCCTAAGACGGGTCAGGGCCGCGCAGAAGACAGATTTCAAGAGGACAGAAGACGGACCTGGCTGTGTATATCAGCCCGCAGTCATCGGTCCCCACGCGCTAAAAACGCTGTTATCCCAAACAAAGTGGAGAACTACCGGACTGCCCGGACAACAGCATCTGCATACAGAAGACAGAAACCAGAGGACAAAAGACAGGCTTGCCCGTGTGTATTAGTCCGCAGTCCTCCGGGCGCTACAGGCGCTGTTATCTTAACCAAAGCAGCACTCTTTCGGACCTCCCCGACCACAGCATCTGCATACAGAGGACAGAAACCAGAGAACAGAAGACGGACCTGGCTGTGCGTGTCACTCTCATGCGCTAAAAGCGCTGTCATCCCAAACAAAGTGGAGAACTACCGGACTGCCTGGACAACAGCATCTGCCTTGTTTTTTAAAATCATCCGGAGTCGGGACAAAGCGCCAGGGATGGCGCGTGAGCGCCAGCAGCACAGGGATGTGCATCTGGCGCGGCCCGACGGAGGATGATTTTAAAAAATTCCGAAGGAACCCGAAGGGCAAGGCAGCAGCGGATGAAACAAAAGGGCGTTTTGGTTACTTTTTCGCCGTAAAAAGTGACTCGTACAGCCAGGGACTGGCTTCGAAAAAACGCCATGGATGGCACGCAAGAGCAGAACGCCAAAGCAGACATCTAAGCAGCACACCAAAACAGACATCTAATCAGCACGCCAAAACAGACATCTAATCAGCAAGCCAAAGCAGACACCAAGCCCCCAAAAAAAAATTCAACCAAAAAAATAAACTACATTCCCTCCCGCTTCTTAGCCTCCTGCTTGGCCTTCTTCTCAGCCCTCTTTTCCTTCAACGATTTTTCAGAAGTCTTCTTGACCGCTTTTTTTGAATCCTGACCTTTCGCCATTTTCTTATCCTTAACCAGTAGTTAGATAGCAATATTGCTTTAGATCTTTGATTGTCACTTTTATAGTAGCATACCGACTCTTTACCCGAGCGGGGCACTTTTGCAGCAAAATCCCACAACCCCTGTATTACTACGCTCCGACAACGTACGATACCCCTGTCAACACTCAACCAATACTGAAAACCAGCCAATCGTGACAATCTCCGCACTACAAACCCCTGTGCCTGCGCAATTGCCCGCTCGTAGCAATTGAGAAATCCACAATGCTCACCGTAGACGCAAAGCTGTTTCTTCCTATCAGCGAAATTACATTAAACCATCTGCTGGGTGCCGGGATCGACCTGGGCCATGAAATTCACGCCCTGTCGCAAGTCGAAATTGCATCGCTGTTATTAATATCCCGCCTGCCTCAACTTCAGCATAACAACTCATTAACACCGGAACAGTTTCTTGCCAAAGCAATCGACATAAGTAATTCACAGATCGGTGATTCTGATTTAACAACTTTTATCAACCAGACAGAATCAATGCTGAGCCAGACACAAGTCCGGCAAGGATACCGACTACTGGCAGATTTTAAAATTTCATTGCTTGACGCCATCACCATAAAGAATGGCGACTACCTGACAACAGATGGCCAATGGAACGACAATTTCAAAGAGCAACACAGATCGATATTAATCAAACAACGAGTAAAGCCGGACGTGCACTCTGGAAAAATATCGTATCTGACTGCGGAGCAAAGCCGACTCTACCGCGAGTTTGAAGCGCAAAGCGAAGAGCAGATGCATGTACAGGGCTATGCCGGTACAGGTAAATCAACTTTCATCATGGCCATTCTGGCAATGCTTGCGAAAACCCGCGCCAGGGTACTGTTGCTTGCACACACAAAGAATCAACTCGACGCTCTGGTGGCAAAGGCGAATCCCGGTACCAACGTTGAGAGACAGACTTTCACCGGCCTGGCGCAACAGATCCTGCCGGCAAATCTGACCAGCTTTTCAAATCAGCACTTTGACCGGATTGATAAATCACGAGCTACCATGCCGGACAGTGAGTTAATCAGGCATCTGGGCATCCACAACTTCGGGGGCCTGAACAGCTATCAAATTATAGCTGCGGTACGCGGTACCGTATTCAGTTTTTGCCACAGTGACAGTGAAGAGATCACCGAAGAACATATCCCCCGACGCTTCAAGTCGACACTGGACAGCACAACCCGCAAAGTGGTCGGCCACCACGCATCACAATTATGGCAAACCTTTTTCGCACCGAAATCAAAAGACTTCAAGCCACAGGTTCGCGGTTATCACCTTATTAAGTGGGCAGCACTTAATGGCTGCCGGATACCCGATACCTACACCCACGTGATACTGGATGAATGTCACAACCTGCCCGCGTCTGTGCTGCAAATTTTAAACGGCAGCCCGCAGGCCTTACTTAGTCTGGGAGACGACTATCAAAGCCTGAAAGGTATTCCACCTCAACAACCCGGCTACATCCGAGAACGTGAATTAACACACTCTGTACGCTCCAGCCATCAGCTTGAGGAAATCGTTAATCCTATTATCAGCGCACATCCAAGTAAGACCAAGTCACTTTTCCATGGTAATAAAAACAATCGAATCGAGATTGAATACTATAGCGCCGCAAAAGTACCTGATCAATCCTCGGTGATCCTGGTGAGCGACATGTGGGGTTTATTTGAGTGGGCGCAAAGAATCGCTGCAGGCCGTGGTGACATACTGTTGCTAAGTGATTACAAAAAACTGGATATGTTTGTACAGGACTGCATTGAACTCTACACAACCGGTACAAGAGCGCGACACCCGGAACTGTTTCGTTTTAAAAACTGGGCGGCAGTTGCCAGACACAATAACAACAGCCCCGGTTTTCACCGCATAGATCGCATGCTGGAGAGAGGGTTTAGTTACAAAGACTGGCAGCAAACACGTGCCAGGTTCCGCAGCAGCCCGCAGGCGACTTATGCTCTGGGCTTAATTGAAAACGCACTCAACCATGAATTTAGCAGTGTGATGCTGACCCCGGGTGTATTCCGGGGATCGTTGTCCAACAACCAGGCAGAGTTCAGCTCTGCCATTTATATTGGTGTTACAAGGGCAACCAAGAGGCTGATCGTTCCCGAGGTATTGAGACACTGGATTGAAGAGATTTCGGCCACATCGCCATCAAAAGTTGTCGCCACAGCATCTTGAGCAGTGAGATCCGCTACACCTGCATCTGCGGAGCGCGATAATCTTATACGCAATTGAACCACACACCGTGTTTACTCAATGCGCCGCCGGTACACGATACTCATTGCCCAAACCGAAATCACAGACATCAGTATAAGTGCGCCAGCCGCCACAGAGAACACCTCATCACCACCCAGCGCAACGATGATCGCCCCGGCAATACCACCGGTGGCCATCTGCCACGCACCGAGCAGACCTGAACCGGTACCGGCATGTCTACCCGCCACCGACATCGCCCCGGCCATCGAATTGGCGATAATAATTCCGTTGGCAAAGCCAAACAGACAGCACGGCAGTGCCAGTGACAGTGCATGAGTGAATCCCATCGCCTGAGTAACAAAAATAGCCACCACAGATACCAGACTCAGAAGGCACCCTGACATGGCGGCGCGCTCTATACCTTTTGCTATAAACCACTTTCGATTCAGACTATTGCCAATCAGATAAAACAATGGCGTGAGGGAAAACCATAAACCGAACTCTGCAAAACTGTAACCGTTACGCTGATATTGATAGGCCAGAAAGGCATTGAGTGAAAAAAACATACCGACTTGCATTCCGCTGGTCAGAGTCCAGCAGAAGAACAATTTGTTGCGCATCACCGAATAATAAGCACTCATCACAGAGCGAGTGTTGATCCTTGAGTGTTTAACCAGGTTGGTCTCTTTTGCCAGATAGTACCCCGCCACCAGAACCAACAGGCTACATGCAGCCAGCAACACCATTGCACTTTTCCAACCGGAACTCTCTGCCAGCACACCGCCGAATGCGATAGATAACGCAGGTGCAACACTCAGCACCATACCAATGGTAGACATCTGTCGCGCGGCCTCACTGCGCTCATAGGCATCGTTCACAAAAGCCCGGCCCATGGCCATACACGCGGCGGCACCACTGCCTTGTACTATTCTCCATAGAATCAGATATTCGATACTGTTGGCAACAACCGCACCGATGCTACCCACGGTAAAAAAGAACGCACCGATAAGCATGACAGGGCGACGCCCGAAGCGGTCTGACAACGGACCGCAGAACAGCTGTCCGACGGCCAGTGAGATCATATAGGCCGTCAATAGTTGTTGCACAGCTTCACCGGACACACCGAGCTGCGATTTTATCAGCGGCAGCATTGGCGTCAGTATTGTCAGACCGACAACGGCACTGGCACTGCACAATGCCAAAAACCATATCGGCGGGGCCTGCGGGCGCGGTGCAGCAGCAGCCTGATCTGCTACGGGTGCAGCATAAGCGGAACGTTTAATAATCTAGTACTCGGTTGCAAGCGCAGGCGGGCCAATAGCCAGGTTAACTGTGATTGATAAACCAATGATACTGATATTATCAACCAGACTACATTTCGATTCAGTTTTTTGTGTGTTTTTCCTAGGAGTCTGCGCGGTAGAACCTCTGCTACTGCGAACGCGCCCTTACGGTGCGCCCAAGGCGATAGTAATTATCGATCATTTTCGTTACGTACGAATGACTATGCGCCTCAAATGATCGTACCA
>CAKZVB010000071.1 GCA_937922015.1 uncultured Granulosicoccaceae bacterium | reverse complement strand
GAACATCAAATAACGCCATTGAGCGCGCCTTCCGTGTTGGCTACATGTCCGGTTTCCGGCCCGGTTAAAACATCATGCAGGCATTCTAGGCGCTCATGTTTCGCGTTCCATGATCCGAACGGATCAAAATGGAAAATAGTTGGTACAAAGCACTCTTGCGTTTCTCGATGGATACCGCCGGTGCAGAACACGACCTGTACCTTGACGACATTGTGATCTCAGCGAAGTAATATCTCTTCTCACCATGGGTTCCTGCAGGACGCGAACTATATGTCGCGTCGTGCCGACACAAAACCGTGATGAATATATTGAGAGTAGAGCGAAATACCGTTTCGATATTTCGAATTCGCGGACAATCCACGATTATTTGCGCGTTGCACCGGGATTTTTAACTATCGCAGGCAAATTGCCGCCTCGGTATTGCACTGATCAGTATAATTACTCAGCCGCAGTGCGATTCATTGTCTGTTCGCAGACGACTAAACTATCATTGTTTGACAAGCTTGCTCTGAAACCGGACTCCGTACAGCAACAGCACGTAGAGATTCACCGTGCCACCACCGGTATGCCCGACATTAAAATTAGGGGGACAGGTCGTCAATCGTCACTCGACACAGAACTGTGTTGTTCGTTTCCAGATCCGGTCCCCAAACAAAAGCGGCACTCGAATCCCATGAAATTTCGTCGTAGCCGATTTTGGGATCGACATCAGCCGCGGAATGTAAAGTCGTAGCAGTCCATCCACTATCGTCATATCCCGCTACCTTCCAGCCAGTGGGTTCTTCCAACGACTCAAAATCGCAGGGTGCAGTACCTGCTACCGGGTTCGCTTCTGACTCACAAGACTTGTCAAGTGGAGCATCGTGAATCACTGTGCATGCCCAATCTGACGAGGATACGGCAACAACTGTATTAGTGGCGGTATCAGTCAACTGCATAATAAAGCCACCGTCCCCCATTTGTTGGTTGGTAGCACCAATATACTCCAGGCCAGTATCGTTTTCTTTGTAGTCTTTAAGGATAAAATTAAGATTGATCGGATAGTTGGCGGTGAATGTAAAACTCTCGGCGTTAAACGAACGCTCTGTGTCAATTGAAACCGAGTCTTCCATTAACAAATCTTCATCCATGTACACAGCAAACCAATTGTCGGCCCACGCATCCATTCGGAATGTCTTTGTGGTATCACCGGATGTATCTGTGGTATCACCGGATGTATCGCTACTGGAATCACTGCCGCAGGCCGACAACGTCAACAGCATTGCAGCGCATAGTGATGATTTTTTTAACAACGTCTTCATTGGGTTCTCTCTTTATTTTCGTTGGCCATAAGGATCAGAGCACTTCCGCGCAACCTGCAATCGTTTTTCAAGCAGATCTCACGTCGGTGCTCAAGTATTTCAGTGTTAAGTCAGGTATCACACTCCGCGAATTATCCTTCGCATGAGTTGAGTGGAAAGCAGCATTGAACTTATACCGTATTGATGCCGGAACTTGTTTTCATTTTAACTGCTTTAGTAAGTTGTTCAGCGGGCTA
The DNA here is from genome assembly GCA_937922015.1 of uncultured Granulosicoccaceae bacterium. Classification (GTDB taxonomy): domain Bacteria; phylum Pseudomonadota; class Gammaproteobacteria; order Granulosicoccales; family Granulosicoccaceae. The sequence goes on along the minus strand of CAKZVB010000071.1, from coordinate 6,463 downwards.
GCCGGGACTTGCTAAAACGCTTTGACAAGGTTTAGTGGGCCACCACTTCCACGATCTGCATCATTCCCTGATCTTCATGCGGGAGTACATGACAGTGAATAACAAACTGACCGGTAAAGCGTTCAAAGCGTGTCTTAAACCGCACAGAACCTGACTGCCCATTCGCCCTGACCGGCACGCCCAGGGTATCATGCCATCGACGTAACGGGCTTTCTGGTGGCAGTTCCTGTCCATTTAGGTGGGTGACAAAAAACGGATTCACATGAATGTGGTACACATGAAATTGTCCGGTTCGATTGGTCACCGTCCAGTCCTCAGTAGTGTCGATCACCATGGTTTGCTTCACATCGCCATTAAAAGCCTCACCATCGATGGTATTGCGTGCTGTAAAAGCGACTTGTCGGGTACTCTCCTGTGCATCATCAAATCTTTCAAGGCCCGACCCGGGTAGTTGCGGATCATCTGACCAATCCATAGTGACAGGTGCCCCCGTCAACTCAACGTTGATGTCGAATACTGTCGCCATGCTCCGGTTACCCGTAATAAAGGATAGCAAGGACTGGCGTGGTGCTTTGACCGGGTTATCCCTTGCCACATAGTCAGACGGAGCACGGACAATTAAATCCAGTCGGTTGCCGGATGCCAGAGCCGCCGGGTTTAACCATGGCGTTTTGAAGTTCGCCGTATCGATCGGTATTCTTTTTTCTAGTGTGAAGCCATCAAAGGCAATGAGGTAGGCGTCGAGCCCGTCAAGACTCAAGCGAGGAATGTGGTATTGTCTGCCATTACCCGTGGCGTTGATAATCCGCCAGCGCTGCACCTCTCCCGGTGCAATCTCAACGTCAGGGTCGAGAGTGCCGCCGCCCCCTTCCTTCGTCAGATACAGGCCCTTGTCACCCAGTACGAAGATTTTTTCGTTCGCCTGTTCGATATAGGCGGGCAGATAACCGGGTTTGTCCTCCACGATCAACGGACCTGCCAGCCCATCCCCCACCTGTTCTGCTGTAGAACCATGTTTGTGCGCATGGTACCAGAAGGTTCCGGTCATATGATCTTCGGGCAATTCAAAGCGATACTGGACAGAGCCCCGGACATATTTCATCATCACGCCGTGACCTTCCCCATGCTCCTGCGTATCACACTCAACCACCTGGTCATCGGGCACCAGAGAAACAAACACGTTATCTGAATAGTATTCACCGCTACTATCATAGCCGGGAGATACGTGCAGACCGTGTGTATGCAGATTGGTGGTATTCAATCCATGTGCACGGTTCATATTGTTCGTGCAGTCATCGTTCAAGGCAGGCAAAGAATTGATCAGCTCGACATCGAGTGCCTCACCCGGAGACACTCGCATCACTGGTCCCGGGTACACGCCGTTATAGGTTTTCAGCCCTCCGATCTCCTGTACCTCGAGCACGTACGCAGGTGAATATTCCTGTCCATGCACAGGGTTAAAACCCACCTGGCTCACTGTAATACAGACAAACAGGTGGAACAGGTTTCTGAACCGCGTAGGACGACATCTTCGCAACATGGTGCTCGACTCTTTAATGTTTAACTATATTCTGTAATGCAACATTGCCCACATTTACTAATTGATCTGGCTGCGCATGAGTACCAGGTTGTCGAGCACAAGATTGGAACTCCATATAAACTGTGCGTCATGTGCCTTGTTGTCGAACAAGTCGGTAAAGTTTGTAAAGGCCGGTTTGTTATCGACACCAACGATGTCATTCGTAAAGGTGACTGCGTCCGGCCACGCTGTTACATCAAAGCCGGGCTGTTCCCAACCCTCTGGTATCGGCCAGTAAGCGGCTGACAAACCCTTTGCACTTTTACCACCTGCAGTTGAACACGCAGAGCTGTCGCGCACATTACCTGTCTGCACAAGACAACCGCGATCACTGATTGGCGAAGTATAGAATGTTTGTGCTTTCCAGCTGCTATCCGTGATTGATACGACTTCGCCAGCTTCATCAGAAATGATTGCGACCACGCCCGCATCACCGGGTTGGAACTTCTTGCCGCGCCCTGCCTCTGAACCGAGCCCGAGGTTTTCTTCCCAGTCAACTCCCATGATGGCAATCGTCACAGGGCGACTGGCACTGAATTTAACAACGCTGGAATTGAACGGTGTAAAGGGTACGGAGTCCACTGCGACAAGCTGACCATTGGCAAAGAACTCAAAGTAGTTGTCCGCAAAGATATAGGCAGTAAAAATCTCTTCGCCCCCCGCATCAAAGACAGGCACGGTATCGAGATCAACGTCGGAAAATGAATCGGGTTCAATACCGGCGCACTCGTTGTAGAGATCTGTCGCATGCTCTTCGGTGGAGTAGCCGGTTACCGCCGGCACCGTCCAGGAGAGTCCGTCTTCGGATTCGATCTCGCCGACTTTACTGGGTCGCGATCCTTTACCACATTCGATTAATCCTGAATTTACCTCTTGCGCGAGGCCGGTGCTGAAGGAAACGGTCTCCTGTGCATGCGTAGCACTCACTAAAAAAAATAGCGCGCTAGCGGCGGTCGCAATTTTGATCATATTCGGTTTGTCCGTAAAGAAGGTTGAAAGGATGACGAATCGCGATACAGCTGCTCACTTCCATAACATACCGTTGAACAACACTCCCGGAGTGATTCAATTGTCGCAATTTGTCTCACACAATTTAGTTGCGACAAATTGCGACAATATTTTCATATCAATGGATAAAGACTGTTGGATGCTAGTAACTTGCAGATATACGCACGATGTTCATTTGAAGCAAACAGGCGGCAATTCAAGTTTCCAGGGGAAATGTAATGATGAAACGACTATGTACAATTATTCTCACGATCGCATCTGTCGTCGGACCATGCTCGCAGACCGCGATGGCGCAAATTGCCGACATCGTACTGACCGGCGGCAAAATACTGACTGTTGACAAGCAATTTTCAATTACCGAAAGCCTTGCCATCAGGAATGGTCGGATAGCGGCCGTGGGCAGTGATGAAGACACCGCTCCGCTCATCGGCGACACCACTGAAGTTATCGCTCTGGATGGCAAAACCGTCATTCCCGGATTAATCGATAACCACTTTCATTTTATTCGCGGCGTGTGGAACTTTCAAACCGAGGCTCGTCTTGATGGCATCCAGTCACGTGACCAGGCGCTTGCCACCATAAGAGAAAAAGTGCTCAGCGCCGGTACAGGTAACTGGGTGACCGTCATGGGTGGATGGATCTACGATCAGTTTCTGGACAGCAACACACCATTTACCCTCGGGGAATTGGACGAACTAGCGCCCGATAATCCGGTATTTCTGATGCGAAACTATTCGGAAGGATTCGCCAACAGTAAAGCGTTTGAACTTGCCGGTATAAACAGCAACAGCGATGCACGAATGTCCGGTCGCGAAAACGTGGGTAAATTCGTCAACCTGGTAACGTGGCGGAACAAAAGTGCCAGTCCTGACGCCATTCTAAACTACATGCGGGCACTGAACCGTGTTGGACTGACAACAGTCTACGACGTCGGACGTCCCTCCGAGGGCAAGCTTGAACCATTGGCAGAACTGGCCGAAAAACAGGCGTTGCCTGTCAGAGTCTTTCACACATTACGCTACAGTGCCCGCGACACCGAATCGACTGAGCGGGCGCTCGCTCTTATAGAAAGTGGTAACAGACGGGCCCGCTCACATGACGCACAGTTTGGTCTGCTCGGGCTAGGCGAGCACATCTATGTACCGGTTTCGGATAACCCGCGACATACCGGGCGATGGGGAGCAGATGACTGGGGACCGTTTTCGCAAATCTCTTTTGCCGCCGCTCGAAACAACTGGCCGGTACATGAACATGTGATGAGTCGTGCGACCGCAGTGCAGTACCTCGACCTGATTGAAGAAATAGCCACAGAGGTTCCGGGTGTTCGCGACTTGCGGTGGACCTTTGCCCATGTCAATGGCATGGCAGACGAGGACATCACAAGAGCCTTTGAGCTTGGCGTCGCTTTTGCCGTGCATTCGCAAGCCCGAATGAGTGTCAGAGCATCGGATGCGCCGCGCGTGGGCAGCATCGCGCGCTCGGGTGCGTTGTGGGGTCTGGGGTCAGATGCCGGTATCGTCGCTCCGATTCTACCGTTTACTACCCTTGAGTGGGTGGTGACAGGCACTAATGTCGCTGGCGGTATATCATGGAGCGACGATCAGCGAGTCAGCCGCACCGATGCATTGATTGCTCACACTCGCAACAACGCAGAACTATTGTTTATGGAAGATCAGCTGGGGTCTCTTGAAGTCGGTAAGCTTGCCGATCTGCTGGTGCTCGACAAAGACTACCTTTCTATTGATGAGCAAGACATATCTGAAATCACACCACTGCTGACAATAAGCAATGGCAACATAGTCTACAAAAAAGACTAACTCAACATCCAGGTACTCTGCAGGTAGTAGCCACACCAGATGAACAGACACCATTCACCAGTCATACCTCATGTACTGATTGTCGACGATGCGCCGGACATACGCAGTTCACTGTGCCAGTACCTGAAAAAGCAGGGCTTACATACCAGCAGTGCGGCCGATGCCGCAGAGGCGCGACAAACCCTTTCCGAAGCCCATATAGATCTTGTGATACTCGATATTATGATGCCGGGCGAAGATGGATTGAGTCTGTGCCGCTGGATGGCCGCTAACACAGAAATACCGGTCATACTGTTAACTGCCATGGCAGCCGATATGGAGAGAATTATCGGTCTTGAGGTGGGTGCCGACGATTACGTTGTTAAACCCTTTAACCCGCGTGAACTGCTGGCCCGCGCCCGCGCTGTTATGCGCCGGCACCCCGCCACAGCGTTCACCGCGGAATCCAGATGCCGCCGGTTCGACAAGTGGATACATAACCCGAAAGACCAGACGATCATTCACCACAACGGCAGTACGGTAAAACTTACCTCCACAGAAAATCGCTTGCTTGGTGTATTACTCGATCACCCGTACCGCGTTTTAAAACGCAGCATGTTACTGGATCGAGTGATGCGACGAGAAGAAAAAGCCTATGATCGTGCCATTGACAACCAGGTCGGTCGTTTAAGAAAAAAAATCGAACAGGACCCTTCAAACCCGAAAATCCTGGTCACTGAGTGGGGTGGTGGCTACAAACTTATGGCTGAAGTAGAAAGTACCGAGGCACCCTGAACTTGGCGATTGCTCTTATCCCCAGAAAACTCGCCAGTCAATTAATCGCACTGCTGCTGGTGGCGTTGCTGACGGCTTTCGCAGTGTCTGTAGCACTAACACTCAATGCACAACGTCAAAACGATCGTGCAACGCGCGACCGACTGGTCGTTGAGCGAGTACAGAGCCTGATTACCAGCATTGAAGCACTGGCGACAAGCGAGCGAAATCAATTTGCAAGGCAATCAGGTACCAGAACCACGACAGTCAAGGTAGAACCGACACCATCTGTACAATATACCGCCAATAACGACCGTTCAAAAACATTGGCAAATCTGATTACGGAGAGTTCTGCCCGCAGCGATGTGCGTGCTACTGTCCTATCAAGAAACGACTTTCGCACCCGCGGTGACCCCCGCGACGCGGGCAGGAACCGCGAAGTCATCGCCGTGTCTGTGGCGCTGCGTCCAGACGCGTGGCTGAACTACAACTCACGACAGCCCTTGACCTGGTATACACGGCGCGACCAGCAGTTCCTTTTTGTCGTTTTCGGTCTGACGCTGATATCAGTACTGGGGGTTGCGTGGGTTTTTGTTCACCGGCTGACCAGACCCGTTGAAGCCATCGCCATCGCTGCCAGGAGTGCTGCCAGGGGAGATCGTAGCGCTCGCATACCGATTGCCGGCCCGCAAGAGTTTCAGGAAGCGGCACACGCGTTTAACAGTATGCAGTCACAGATTGAACAGTTTGAGTCAGAACGTGTTCGAACTATTGCCGCAGTTGGTCACGATCTGCGCACACCAATTACCAGCCTGCGGGTTCGTGCAGAAATGGTTGAGGATAGTGTGCTACGCGAACCCATGATAAAAACACTTGCGGAAATCACCACCATGGCCGACGGTCTGGTGGCCTACGCACGCAGCCGCAAGGAAGAAAAATTCGAAGAGGGCCTTGATCTGCATAATCTCGTCAAATCTATAGCCAGCGAGTTTGAAGTGCCGTTCCACTCCGCATCGAAACCAACAGTCACCGGCGGCCCCGTCAGCCTTTCCCGCGCTATACGAAATCTGATCGACAACTCAAAACGCTACGCTACCGATGTGTCAGTGAGCCTTGAAACGATCGAGTCCTATGCCGTCATCAGTGTCGCAGATAGAGGCCCTGGCATCGATAGCGCAACAATGCCTGACATTTTCACACCGTTTGTTCGTGGAGAATTCAGCCGCAGCCAGGCCACAGGAGGCCACGGATTGGGGTTAACTATTTCGCAGGAGATCGTGCGATCACACGGCGGCGCAACAACGCT
>CAKZVB010000070.1 GCA_937922015.1 uncultured Granulosicoccaceae bacterium | reverse complement strand
CGTACAGGCATTGATCAATCTGATCGCCGACTGGGATAAAGATCCGGCAGACCTGCTGGAAGAACTGATTGACGAGGAAGAATTGGCAGCCCTCAAGAAAAGTGCGGGAGCAGAATAATGGATGTCGGTACTATTTCAATCGTCCTGATTCTGGGACTACTTTTAATGCTCGCCATTGGTATGCCGCTGGGCTTTGCCTCGGCGGTCTTAGCCGCGCTTGTCATGATCATGAAGTTCGAACCTACGCTCTTCACCGATCCCATGAGTTTTGGTGACGGATTACTTACCGGGAGGCCCGGGACCGGGCCGCTCTATATCCTCACTCAGAAAGTCTACGACCTGATGACGGAATACGTACTGCTATCAGTACCGTTGTTTATCTTTATGGCGGCCTTGCTTGAACGCTCCGGTGTCGCCAAGCAGATGTACGAGAGTCTCAATTTCTGGATGAGTCGCATGCGCGGTGGTATCGCGGTGGTTACCTCGCTGATGGCCGTTTTAATGGCTGCTATGTCCGGCATCATCGGTGGTGAAGTAGTGCTGCTTGGGCTGATTGCGCTGCCGCAAATGTTGCGCCTTGGCTATAACCAGAACCTGGCGATCGGAACCATCTGTGCTTCCGGTTCATTAGGCACCATGATTCCACCCTCTATTGTGTTGATTATTTTTGGTCTGATAACAGAAACCTCGATCAAAGCTCTGTTCACCGGTGCATTTGTACCGGGTTTCATGCTCGCGACTTTCATCATCATCTATATCATCATTCGCACACGACTCGATCCATCGCAGGCACCGCTGCCCGAGCCGGTAGAAGGTGAAATCCAGGGTGCTGAGAAACTTAAGGCTTTCCTGGCTTTCTTATCCATCCTCGTAGCCGGTTTCACAACGCTATTACTTGCGCGGTTAGCGTTTCTCACAATGACCGATCGCAACAACCCCGAAGGCATTGACCCGGTTAAGTTTGAGGCGCCGGCACTCGGCATGGTCCACCACGCACCGTATTTCATCGGCATAGTTGTCGTTTGCCTGCTGCTGATATTTGTCGTATTCGGTCTTAAACGAACCAAAATCGGTTGGCTTCATGGCAAAGGCCTGGTGGCTCCCTTTTCTGTTATTTTTATTGTTCTTGGTTCTATTTATGGTGGCATAACCGGTATAACGGAAGCCGCAGGCATGGGGGCACTGGCAGTCTTTGTCATTGCGGCATTCCGCGGTGAGGCATCGATTGATCTGGTATGGGTTAGCTTGATGCGCACATTGCGTTCTACCGGTACTATCATTTGGGTTACTGTCGGTGCTGCCGCATTGGCTGGCGCATATACGCTGGCCGGTGGCCCGACCTACATTGCAGAGCTTATCGTCGGCGCTGAAATGCCCACCATGATGGTGATCCTTATCATGATGCTGATCCTGTTATTCATGGGTGCATTCATGGACTGGGTTGGAATTGTGTTGCTGATTATTCCGGTGTTCCTGCCTATCGTGCAAAGGCTACCGATTGAAGAAATAGGTCTGATCGGTCAGCTTGAACCTAAAAATGTGGCTATCTGGTTCGGTGTGCTGTTTTGTATGAATATGCAGGTGAGTTTCCTCTCGCCACCGTTCGGGCCTGCTGCGTTCTACCTCAAATCGGTAGCGCCACCGCACATCTCGCTAACAGATATTTTCCGCGGCTTCCTGCCATTTATCGGCATACAACTGTTAGCGCTAAGTGTGCTGCTTATCTGGCCCTCTATTGTCACTCTATTGCTATAGGCAAGTGACCGACTGGCTGTAGATGAATGAAACGAGCAGGGATGCGTTTCCCTGTTCGTGCACTGAGTAATACGCACTGAGATACCGAGAGCTGAGTAATCGCTCATCAACTCAGGCTATATTGATCTTGAATCAGAATGTTGAGTTCGTATTTCGGGTAAAGGAACAAATGAACTGACTACTCCATCTGTTTTGATCGGTTCAGTACCTGTCAACAACAGCAGTTTGCTTTATCAGGCTGCAGGGGCAGGGTGCCAATCTGGTCAATGATGAAATACCCGGATAGGCCAGATGTTGTTTTTCCCACAGCACCGGGGCCGGAATATCATATTCCATTGTATTCAAGCAAACGCCGGTGATTTTAGGAGGTGAACCCGCTCAAGCTAAAAAGTCTGACTATCCAGTGCTTTTAGGTGTGAATTCAGAGGCTGGGCAAGCCGGCACAGGGCTTGTGCAAATTTAAGAGCAGTGAGAGTGCCTGATAAGGCACTCTTAGCTGATGGTGAAACCTGCGCAGGGGGCGCGGGTGAATCAACGAGTTGTTTTCACGCTAAACGCTTACCGGACTCAGCGTCGAATAAATGCACGAGTTCTGGCTTAAAACCAAAATTGACTGTGGAGCCTTTTGGTACATCAGGTGGTCTTTCTGTTTTGGCTATAAATTCTACGTTTGTAGGAGTCATTAAGTGAACCAGCGCATACTCACCCAGGTTTTCTACCAGTTCCAGTGTGCCCTTGACAACCGCATTGGCTGAATGTGTGACAATCAGATGTTCGGGTCGCAATCCGACCTGCATGTCAGTGGTGATGTTCCGGCCGAGCAGTGCGCTTGCACCGGCGGTGAGATCTTCGGGTGCGAAAAAGTTCATCTTGGGACTACCGATAAACTGGGCTACAAAGGCGTTATCCGGTCGATCATAAAGCTCGATAGGTGAGCCGATCTGTTCAATGAGGCCGTCACGCAGAACCACAATTTTGTCGGCAAGGGTCATCGCTTCGACTTGATCGTGGGTCACATAAATCATGGTGGTTTCAAGGCGCTCATGCAGACGCGCAATTTCCAGACGAGTCTGAACACGCAGTGCTGCATCGAGGTTGGAAAGCGGTTCGTCGAACAGGAACACCTCCGGATCACGGACGATAGCGCGACCAATCGCGACCCGTTGGCGCTGTCCGCCTGAGAGGTTTCGTGGACTGCGATCAAGGTAGTCGGTAATCTGCAGAATTTCAGCAGCGGCTCGAACGCGCTTGTCGATCTCGGCCCGTGGTGTTTTAGCCTGTTTAAGGCCAAACGCCATGTTCTTGTATACCGTCATGTGCGGATACAGGGCGTAGGTCTGGAACACCATCGAGACGCCTCGCTTTGAGGCCGCGATGTCATTAACCTCTCTGTCGCCTATAGATACAGTGCCACCGGAGATTTCTTCCAGCCCTGCTATCATACGCAACAGAGTCGACTTTCCGCAGCCGGATGGTCCGACAAAGACAACAAACTCCCCATCTTCAATGTCAAGGTTAACGCCGTGGATAACTTGAACGTCACCATAGCTTTTACGCACGTCGCGCAGGGTTAGACCGGCCATTTATTTTCCATTTCTGCAATTTCGCGTTGCAAAGTTTCAACGAATTCGGGATAAGTTTCGGGCAGTTCGCCCCACAGTTGACGATTGTTGAGAAACGCTTCGGTTCTCAACATTGCCTGCAGATCAGACCACGCAGGTTCAACGTATTTAAACGGGATATTGCCCGCATCGACATGTAGTGCGAACACGTACCAACTGGCGATACTACGGATAGCATAAACCGGCATGATGCCTTGTTCCAGACAGCCTTCGAGTGTCGGTCGAATGAAGATTGGAAACTTCACCATGCCATCAGCGCAAATTCGAGCAACGGTGTCACCAATAGCAACATTGCCGAATCGCTGAATGATTTTATCGAGGTAGTCATTTTTTGAAAATGGAAGGTCAAGCGTTAACGCTTGCAGCACTTCTTTGTTTTCAAAGTTTTCGAAATGCTCCAGCAGGTGCGGAACCCGCATGGCCGCATCGAATGTCTCTACGCCTTCCAGCGCTGCAAGATACGCCAGTGCTGTGTGCCCGCCATTGAGAACCCTGATCTTTGTTTCTTCATAGGGGTCTACGTCCGATGTCACGGTGACACCGGCTCGGGCAAGATCAGGCATGTCTGCGGCTGCCAGTGATTGCAATACCCATTGGGTGAAGTCTTCCGCCATTATGGGCGAGGAGACATTCTTACCGATGAGGTCTGTTAATTCGGTGCTGAGTTCGGCCGGACTGCGTGGTGTTATACGATCAACCATAGAGCAGGGAAACGCCACGTTTTCTTCAACCCAGGCGGCGAGATCTGATTTGTCGCAGGCCTTGAGATAAGACAGTAAATTACGGCGAAGCATTTTGCCGTTCTGACGAATGTTGTCGCAACACGCTATTGTCAGTGGCGCTGCAGTTGTTGCAACACGTTTGGCCAGGGCGGCTGTTAAGTAGCCATAAACACTTTGGGTGATCTCTCCGGAGACTTCGGCCTTTATGGTTGGGTCATCAAGGTTAAGATTGCCGTTTGGATCCGTGTAATAGCCGCTTTCAGTGACAGTGATTGTCACCATGTGAACGGTGGGCAGAGATAGCAGGGCTTCACTGTCGTGCTGCGCAACGCTCCAATCAGCGAATTGAACATGACTGCGAACGCGACGTAATTTAACCTGTCCATCGGCCGAGAATGATTTTAAAAAGTAGCCATTGTGAACCTGGTTATCGTCGTCGGCAGCTTTGAACTGGGCTGCATCAGCGCTGCGCAGGTTTACTGCAGCAATTCCCCAGCGCAGATCACCGGACATGTCCATGTAGTCGTCGAGGTAGACCGCCTGGTGCGCTCGATGAAAGGCACCGAAGCCAAGATGAACCACACCTGTCTGGCAGGTTGATCTGTCGTAGCTGGTCGCGGTTATTGATTCCGGGGTTAGGCTGTTCATGAGGATAATTCGCGCTTTGGCATCAGGTCTTTTCGCGCTGTTTCGCGATACTCGGACGGTGTCATTCCCCGGACTTTAAGGAAATGGCGGTTAAAATTGGCCAGGTTTTTAAATCCGGCTTCCTGCGCAATTGAAGTGATTTGATCGTCGGATGCATACAGCATCCCGCAGGCCTGCCCGATGCGAATCCGGTTTAAAAAATCAACAAAGCTGTGCCCGGTGACTGCATGGAAGTTGCGGCTGAAGGTTATCTCAGTCATCCTGGCCATTTCAGCGGCCTGAGCGACGGTGAACGCTTCAAAGTAATTCTTGGTCACGTGATCCACTACTTGTGCAATACGGGCTTGTTTACTGCCACCCTCAGGGAGTATTAGTTTAGTGATTGACAGGGTTTTCTTTTCGGCGTGTTCATTCAGCCGGACCAGAAAACGAACAAAGGCGAGAATGCGTTCGGCACCCTTGTTATCACGAATCGATTCCATATGACCACGCGCAAAAGTCGGATTAAAACCCTCGAATACAATTCCCGATTCTGCCAGTCGCAGCATTTGCAATACCTGGGAGAACTCGGGGAAGCCTTCGGCCAGTTTTTCTACGCTTTCGTGGCTGAACTGAATCAGCATGTCGCGTATTTCGACGGGCTCAGACCAGATCTGATCTGTAATCCAGTTGTGTGGCAGGTTGGGCCCTGTCATGAACAGGTCGCCCGCTTTAAAATCGCCGATGTGGTCGCCTACAAATGCCTTGCCGCGAGTTTCAACGATGAGGTGAAGCTCGTATTCTTCGTGGGTGTGCCAGCGGCACAGGTCTGTTGGCCATCCATGTTCGAGATAGCGGATTGATCGTGTGGTTCGATCAACCTTTTCGATTTCAGGCTCGATAATCGACATGACTAACTCAGACCTTCAGCGCTTGTGGCTGTCGGTGCGAGTTTGGATTACAGGTGAGTGCAGGCGCTTTGCACCGAAAATCCATGCAAGCAGGGCGAAGGGTGCTGTGAACAAGCCCCGTCACTTAACAGCTCCGAAGGTTAGACCACGCACTAGTTGTTTCTGACAGAACCAGCCAAGCACGATAATGGGTCCTACCGCAGCGGTCGATACTGCTGATAACCTTCCGAAAAACAGACCTTCCGGCGCACGGTTGCCTTCGATCAATTTCGACAGTGTTGCCGCTTCGGTTGTTGTAAGTCGAACGGTCCAATAGGCCTCGTTCCAGCAGAAAATGAAACATAACAGCGCTGTGGATGCGACTCCTCCCCACGCAAGTGGAATAAGGATGTCTTTGATTTCGCCCCAGGTGCTGACACCATCCATTTTGCCCGCTTCGATAATTTCCTTAGGTATTTCCTTAAAGTACGTAAACAGCATCCAGATCACGATAGGCAGATTGATCAGACACAGCACCAGAATAATCAGGAAATGCGTATCGTAGATATCCAGGAAGTTCTTGGTGAGGAATGTCATCGGGTAGAGTACAGCAGCGGCGGGCAGCATCTTGGTAGACAACATCCAGAGAAGTATGTCTTTGGTGTGACGACTGGGATTGAATGCCATGGCATAGGCCGCCGGCACACCGACAACCAGTGCAAAGATGGTCGCGAATGATGATGTGATGACCGAGTTAATGGCAAATCGCCAGTAATCGTAGTTTTCGGTCATGTTCAGATAGTTTTCAAGCGTAGGCGTGAAGGTGAACAGGAATTCCGGTTTTACAGCGTCAGCGTCCGTTTTAAAGCTGGTAAAAATCATCCAGAAAATCGGAAAGAAAAAGATAAGTGCGATGACCCACGCCAGAATTGGCCAAAAGGCTTTTGAGAATTTTGATTCTTGAGCAACTGTTGCCATGTCTGTGTCCTAGTCCATCAAACTCTTGCCAACCATGCGCAGCAGAAATAACGCTACGATGTTCGCAAGTATTACGGCAAAGATGCCAGTCGCACTGGCCGCGCCAATATTATTCGACGTGAATTCGCCGATAAGATACGGAAGGTTTTTATTTCCATTGCCGCGACTGACAATTTCAATTTCTGCGTAAAGCGACAAATGAAAGATTGACTGAATCATAACGACGATGGCTATTGGCCTTGCCAGATGAGGTATTGTCAAATTGCGGAACCGGGACCAGGCACTGGCGCCATCAAGTATTGCCGCTTCTTTTTGCTGCTCGTCTTCCGACTGCAGTGAGGTCATGAAAATCAGTATGGCGAATGGAGTCCATTGCCAGGTCACCATCATAATCACCGCGTATGCAGAGGTCTGTGTTGCGCGAAAAGACACGGGTACAATTTCCGGCCACATTGAAAAGAAGCTACCGAGAACGGGGAAATTATGCAGGGACTTGACTACCGCGTTTATGCCTTCGACTGCAAGGCCATTGAGGCCCAGCACGGGATCGAGAATCATGTTGATCCACAGCACCGCGTTGACCGCAGGCATCACGAAGAAGGGAGAGATCAGCAATACTCTGACAATGCCGCGTCCCGGAAAAGATCGGTTAACGAGCATGGCGAGTGCAAGACCCAGTATAACGGTCGCGATGAGAATACTAACGACGATGAAAACGCTGTTTTGTACTGCAAACCAAAAATCTTTGGCGTTGAACAAAACGTATTCGTAGTTTCCAAGCCCGCGCCAGTTGCTGAGACTTGGTGTGGTCCATTCGGGTCGGCGTAAGCTGTTTAGCACGTACCGAATAAACGAAAAATACAGCGTCATGCCAAGTGGAATTAACATCCACATCAGTAGTAGCAGGACGGCAGGTGTTTGAAGTAACCGGGGGAGCGTTCTTTTTGACATGGCTCTTTTATCCCCTTACAAAGTGCGGGATCGCTTGATTTACAGGGAGGCGGATGTGCCTATCGTGAAACAGAACCCATGCCAATTTTGGTGATGAGTCTCCTGGATGAAGGTTCGGCGGCATAGCGCCGCCGAACTATTACTACTGAGTATTAAAGCTAGTAGTATCCAGCTTCACGCATGATTGCGTCAGCTGCGGCTTGTGATGCTGCAAGAGCGTCGTCAACCGATTTTGCACCTGACAAAGCTGCTGCCATTTCTTGTGCAACTGCAGAACCTACCTCAGGGAACTCAGGGATAGCTGCGAACTGTACACCGACATATGGTTTGATATCAGTGGCAGCAGGAGCTGCAGATTCGATAGCCGCCATCTCTGCTGCTGCGAAACCAGCGACAGCCTGGAACTCAGGGTAAGCGTAGGTTGAAGCACGTGTGCCGGTTGGTACTTTTGCCCATCCGAAATCAGCATGGTCAGCAACGGCTTTGATGTACTCTTTAGAAGTAGCCCATTCGATGAACTTCATGGATTCTTCAGCGTTCGGTGAGCCAGCTGGTACAGCCATTGCCCATGCCCAAAGCCAGTTGGCGCCGACAGGGTTTCCAGCGTTAGGTGACTGTGCGTATGCAACACCGTCAACTTCCAGGAAAGATGCCGCGATAGTTGCGTCAATCCACATGCCGCATTTGCCTTCGTTGTAAAGCGCCAGAATTTCGTTGAAAGAGTTACCTTCAGATCCTGGAGGACCGTAGTTACCCAGCAGATCAACGTAGAAGTTTATCGCTGCTTTCCACTCGTCTGATTCAAGCTGTGGTTTCATGTCTTTATCAAACCATGCTCCACCGAAAGAGTTAACAACAGTAGTGATAAACGCCATGTTGTCACCCCAGCCCGGCTTACCACGCAGACATGCGCCGTAGATGCCGTCGTCTGGCTTGTGGATAGCAGCTGCTGCGGCTTTGATGTTGTCCCATGAATCGTTGTCGGCAATAGTTACGCCGGCAGCGTCGGTCAGATCTTTGCGATACATAACCATTGAAGACTCACCATAGAAAGGTGCTGCGTACAGCTTGCCTTCGTGGGAAAGACCATTGCGCATAGCAGGTAGCATGTCGTCGATGTCATAAGCTTCACCGAACTTCAGCTCTTCGATCCAGCCGGCAGCACCCCAGATAGGTGCTTCCTGCATACCGATGTTGATGATGTCGTATTGACCACCGCCAGTAGCGGTATCAGAAGTGACCTGCTCACGCAGTACGCCTTCTTCCAGCGAAACCCAGTTCAGCTCAACGCCGGTGTCTGCAGTGTATGCTTCCGCCACTTTCTGCATGTTGATCATGTGACCGTTATTCACGATCGCAATTGTCAGCCCTGCTGCGGATGCTGTTGTTGCGGTAGCAACGCCAACTGCCAGAGCAATAGCTGTATTTCGTAGTAATTTCATAATTCCTCCCGGAGGACCAATGGTTCTGTGTTAATTGCGGGCCTAATTTGAGCTTTTTCAGGCGATCAGGCAAATACGATAATAACAATATTGCATACAAATTTATCATTCATACGCAATGTTTGAGTCTCAATTCTTGTTTTTCGTTAAAAAAGCTGAGAAACGAGCATCGGACAGTCTCGTTACCGGTGATGCCCACCCCGAACAAGTGTTCTTGAGAACTAGATTGTAGCGTTAATTGGACTGAATTGGAGTATTTCGTGATAACCATCACGACACTGCGCTGATTTATTCATGGGAGTTATGAGTCACGCGGCACTCATGTGGCTCACCGTTACTGAGACGGGCCCTGGCCGGTGTTGCCAGGGCCGATACGTTCAATAAGACCATGTTTTTTTGCGGTGTTCGGCCAGACAGCAAGGCAGGATGCTATAAAAAGACTAATAAATACGCAAGGTTGGAAACAACCTGGATTTGCTCGCTGGTACGAATTCGTCCATATCAACGGGCTTGGCGTATTTTTCCGCCGGCGGGCTTTGAAGAGAGTTCAGGTCTCCTTCGAAAAGAGCGCCCGATATTATTCCATCAGGTTCCAGTGTCAATTTGTAGTAAAGGCCATTCCAGGCGTCGATGCCGAACTCTGCGGGTGTTTTTCGTATAAAAAGCAGCTGATATTCAAGATCGCTCAAATCAGCTTTAGTGATGATGGAGCGCAGATCGTAAGGGTAGTCCAGATAGCAAAACCACTCTGTCTGCCCCTGAATGCAGCGAAAAGGACGCATCGACAAAAAGTGTTCAGAGAACTGCCCGGTATCCAGGCTGACCTGAACCGAGGTTTGCTCGTCGTCAACCTTGCTGAAGGTGACGTCTCCGATCCGGGTTTCCTGTTGCCGGGAGTCCATAAGATAAATACCGGCCCTGGTAGGGAAATCTGCCGCCGACAGGCTGCAGCAGAAACTCAACAGTAGGAAGGCGAATATTCTGTTCATGTTTTAAGCATGCATTAGTGGTGAGCGTCCGGCATCAGGCCTGCAGTTCACAACCGGACTATGTGCAGCAGTTTACTAATCAGCCCGGCAGGGTCAATCATGCTCAACCTGGAATCTTATCGGTCGGCAGGATCGCAGCACCCCAGGGGAACCGCCCCACCTTGATGGATTTTTCGGCTTTCATCGTTTTGACATCAACCACGGTAACGTCACCAGACACCCCGTTAGTGGTGTAGAGTTTATCCTGTTCCGGTGTCAGGGCTGTGTGCCAGACACGCCTGCCGACCAGTATATATTTTACTGGTTTAAGGGTAGCTCGATCCACTACAGCTATATGGTTTGCAGGACCCAGTGCGATGAACGCGTATTTGCCGTCAGCGGTCAACTCGATGCCGACCGGCTGGATTCGATCAGCAGAGATGCCTTTTATGTCAAAGGTGATGACGTGTTCGACTTGTTTTGACTCTGTGTCTATTACGGAAACGGTCCCGCCGATTTCAGACGACACCCAGAGCTGTTTATCATCTCTTGTGAATTCAGCGTCACGTGGTCGCTGATCGACCAGTGTGTTTTCAACGACCTGATGGGTACTTGTATCGATCCAGTGAGCCATGTTGGTGGTCTCTGAAGTCACGATTGCCCATTTGCCGTTGTAGCTAACGGCCATACCTTCGGGTTCTATGCCTACATCGATTTGCGCGACTACGGTTCGGGATTCTATGTTGACCACGGTGGCGACGGCGTCGTCTTCGTTGGCAATGTACAGGTGTTTGTTGTCAGGGTGGAGGGCGAATTGTTCCGGGTCTTCTCCCGATGGGAGATCGTGAATGATTTTATCCGTCGCTAAATCCATCATCTGTACAGTGTCTGAATCTGAAGCGCATATAAAAAGATACTTGAAGTCTTTGGACAGAGTCACGCCACGAGGTCTTTCACCAACCTCGATGGTTTTAATGACTTCATTGGTTTCTGAATCGATGACAGAAATAGTGTCATCTTTTTCGTTTGATATATAAACCCAGTGTGCTGATGCGTTTTGAGCGGCAAGTAACAGTGCCATGGCAAGTGCTGAGATAGTCCAGCATTTCATATTCAGTTCATATCCCTGCAATTAGATTCGGGCTGATCGAGTCCGAGTGTGTCGAGTTCGGTTCTATGATGTAAGAATCCTTCAATTGGAGCAAGCGCGACGACGGACCGGGGGTGCACCAGCGGAATCGGTTGTCTGAGTTGACCGTTCCAGTTGCGATAAGTCATTTTCGCTCCTTTGAATCCACCAAGCGCAAATTTGTCGGAGAAAATATATTCTCTGATCACATCCGGTTTGATGTTCTTCGTGCGGGTGACTGCCTCTCCGATACTCCGCACAGCGGCCCATGCTGCGTAATCAATGCTGGTCATCGATCGGTCAGCGGTTTGCAGAAAGCGTGACTGTAGTTGCGCAGCACCCCATTGCTCCACCACGCGGTCCCAGGCTACCGCCTGCAGTCCTGCAGTTCCGGTAACGGGGCGTGGCAGCCAGGCGTTGTAGAGTACATACTGACCAAAGTCATCGTCTTCGTCCGCCACCACGATGGCATCGTAGTTGCGGGCTTTGGTAAAAAGAGGTATCTCTGCTGCCGCGTTGCGACGCATGTCTGCGTCCTCAATCCACTGTTTCTGGTGATCGATAGAGATCCGGTATCTCTTTGCCGACTTTCTTATCGAGTCGGCATAGAGCTTGTCAACATCCCGATTGCCCTCCAGAAGATACAGTGAGGTCCACCGGCGTTTACTGAAGAACTGCATCATTGCATCGGTCAGCATGGCGCGCGAGGGCAGGGTATGCAATATGTTTTGGCGACAATTGTCATTTCTTAAAACGTTGTCGGCAATGCCCGCGTTGAAAATGAGATCGTCCTTTGCCTGCGGTAAGTCTGCTATTTGTAACAGCTTCTCTGCAGTAACGTTGGCCACGACCAGACGCGATCCATTCAGAACGGATTTAGCCGCTTCCACCACGTCTTGATCATTGGGAACGACCAATGTCTCCAACAGGTAGTTGTGCTTTAGAAACTTTCCAGTGGTATTGTTGTCGGTGATGCCCTGGTGAGCACCTTGCTCGCCTTCGTCTTCCGGATGTACAACAAGATTTGACAATACCGGCGGGCGAACGCGTTGTTGTTCAAGGTAGACAATACGGATATCCAGCGTTTGCGCGTGCAGATTGTTTGTGCTTAACACAGCTGACAGGCACAGCGCAAGCGGCAGAATTTTAAAGACTGTCTTCATCGGTCATTGTTTTGAAGTTGGTGACGGTTACTCTGCCGCAATTTTTTGCCAGCTGCAACAGTGCACAGTGGCGGGTGGTTGGCGCTGGATTGATAGTATTGCACACTACAACTCTGCCAGTTGGCTGGCCGTGGTCGGTTTGTCTGTAATGGTTAACCGACGGGCTCTATTGACCACTGGTTTGAGCCACTGGATCAGCGGCGGCGTGGCACTGGATGAGTTTGCGGAAAAAACAGTGTCCTCAAGACGCAGGATCAATTCACGTTCAATGCCTTGCAGCAGGTAAACCGAACGGGGAGATTTCAGTGAATGGTACAGTGCCTTTGAATCACCGCGGCGAGCAATATTCCGCAACTGTTTCAAATGCCGATTTAGCGCTGTGCGGTAGCGTATTTTTCGCCAGGCTGAAGGGGCTGACCAGCAAATCAAAAAAAAAGTGGCAACCAGTGCGGCAAGTGTGCTTAACGTTCTCAATGGCCCTATGGATTGCAGGCGCAGCCTGAGGCGATTGATACCACTTTCCTCCAGCGCAAGCTTACTCAGTACATCTGCACGATCAGGGAGTCCGACGTTAATTCTGCGAGCTGGAATTATTGCTTCGCGCAGCGTTTGAGATTGCGTATCCCACCACGGCAGCCGCACTGTATCGAGAAATACGGGTATCGGGCTTTGCGCGGTTACACGATAGGTAAATTCAGCGGTTGATGTAACGCTTTGTTTGGTTAATTTCTCTTGTCGTGTGGTATTGATCAGTGTTTGACGCAGTGCACGGCTTTCGGGAACGGCCGGCGTCGGTATTTGCCCCGCCAGTACGTCCGTCGCCACAATAGTGATGGTGCGCTGTAGTTCGTCACCGGCACGTAATTCTGTTGGCGGTGAAGACCAGGACTCGGAAAGGACGACTGACTTGCCCGGCAACCACCAGTCACCTGCTGCAATCGGTGCGCTGTCGATTTGAATTTTGATCGGCTCAGAGCTGCGGGTAAAGTCAGCTCTTTCCACATTGGATTTAGCGAGTGCACCAGACCACTCAACGGCCGCTATTTCTATTGATCCGGATTGACGCGGGTAAATCAGTGTTTGCCATTCAGTGCGGAACCATTCTTTGTTGTCGCTTGTGTAGGTGCGACGGTTTTCTATGACTGTGCGTGTCGAAAACCCCTTTAAGTCGGGGAGTTTAACGGTCTCTTTATTAACAGGATAGCGATGCAGGAGCTCGACCTTGTATAGCATCTGTTGATTCACTGCAGCGTTTGTCGGGGTAAGCGTGGTTATTATCTGCGCGTCCTGTTGACGTGGCGTCCAGTCCGGGCGTGTCGCATCAAGTACTTTAATATGCACAGTGTTGGACATGATATCGCCCGCTTGCAATGGACCGATGACCAGTACGCCGGATCGGTGCGGCAGCAGATCCATGCGTCTGATCGCGATCTCCTGTACCTTGCCGCCGATCACTGCAATCCGTGTTCCTGTAGTTTCCCGGATCAGGGTGGTATGTTGTTCAATCAGTGACAGGTCGATGGGGTCGAGCAGCCCGGTAGATTCGATATCCAGTACGATGGTGTCGCCGTAAAATACTTCGTCGCTGTCGATTTGCAGCTTGATGTATGCGCCGGAGCTGGCAATCGAAGCGGGTGATAATATTATTATCACCAACAAAAGCATGGCGCTTCGAATTGAATAATTCACCACAGATTACCTCCCTGTGGTGCGCTTTCACCAGCGGATTTTCGTCTGGCAAGTTCCAGTTCGATTTTTCTGCGCAAGTACTTTTCGGCGTCGTGGTTTATTTGATTCAGCCATTGTTCGTTGGCCTGCTCCGATTCCAGTATCGCGCGTAGACTGGCGGCTTGTGCTTCACTTAAAGAGTCTTTGCCCTCGGCACCGGTTGATGCATTGTCCTCGTTTTGCGACTCGGACTCTGTTCCTTTAGTGCTTCCACCTTCCGGGGAACCGTCATCATCACGGGTTTTGTCGCTTCCCGCTTCACTGCTGTCACCCGCTGCAGTGGCTTGTGGTGAAGGACCGCGGCTGTCGGTAGCACCTTCGCGATCTTCTCCGTTGTCCTGATCTTTGTCGGGTTCATCAAAGCCGTCTTCCGAACTACCGCCCGGCTGCTCTTCGCCTTCACTTTCTACCCGATCAATTTCCTCGCCGCGACGTAGCAATGCTGACTGGCCTGCCTGGTCCTGCTCAAGGCTCAACAGTTTTCGCATCAGGTCTGCGTTAAATTGTGCGTCACTGAAGTCCGGCTGTTTGCTTAACGACATTTGGTATGCCTCCAGCGCCAGTGCGTAGTAACCCATCTTAACGTAGGTGTTACCAAGGTTGTGCATGGACTTGTAGTCGTCCGCGCGCATAAACGCCTCTGCGGCGCGCCACCACTGACTGGAGTTATAAAGTGCAATGCCTTTCCAGCCCGGGTCTGTGAAAATTTCAGCGGCTTCGGCAAATCGGTCCTGGTCGAATAAGCGGTGCGCTATCAGGTTGTCATTAGCGGTCACTGGTACAGCGAACCAGAATGCAGTCATTAACAACAGATATTTCATCGTTGCCACTCGCGATGAAATAGCCATAGCAGTAACGGAATCAGTAACAGTAATAGCCAGTGTGATTGATTCTGCCAGCGGATGCTGCTGAGGCCTGTGAGCGTCAGGAAGCGTTTGTCAGATATATTTGACTGCAGATCAAGAGAGTTCAGATTCAATTGGCCGATGCTATCGGAACGCAGCAATTTACCTTTGCCACTGTTGGCTAACGATTTTGCATTTTGCAGATCGAACGGCGCCGCGGTATCTGAGCTATCACGACCAAATAGTATAACATCTGTTCTATGACCAAGCTGGGCGAGGCGGGAAACCGCTGCATCTGAGCGATTGTTAAAACCACCGGTATCGGATAATACAAACAGTCGCGCGTTGACCAGCTGACTACCTTCGACGACGGACAAGGCAAGAGCCAAAGCGCGAGTCAGGTTGGATCCCTCAACTGGAACAATACCGTGGTTGAGCAGGTTAATGTTTTGTTGAATATTCCTGTCGTCAAATGACGGTGGCGACACGATAAACGCATCGCCCGCATACACAATCAGTGTGGTGGAGTTGGCTTTGGCGTGCTCAGCCAATGCCAGCGCCGTATTGCGCATCGCAGACAGCCGGCTCGGGGCTGTGTCGTTCAGTGTCATAGAGCGTGAAACGTCTGCGAGAATTATCCAGCCTTGAGAATGGCGATAGGTGTCCGGGTTTACCGCCTCCATAGACGGCCCGGTCAGTGCTGCACAGAGAACTGAGGCGATCAGTAATTCAAGGCGTCGTGTGGCACCTGGCGAACGCCCCCCTTGTAAATAGTCTAATACTGAGCGCGGGATCACGCGTTTCCAGTCATCATCCTGATGGCCTTTGACTAACAGGTACGCCAGCAGTAATAGAAATGCCGGTAACAGCCACCATGGGTGTAGCAGGGTCATGTCGGCATTTCCCTGAGTGATCGAGACGCTAATTGTCGATGGCTGGCCAATCGATAAAGCGCTAATAATAATACGCTGGCGAGTGCGATTAATATAAAGACGTTACGAAAATCCTGCCTGATTATCAACGGCGGAGCCGATACCCGCGCACTTTGAAGTTTATCGATCTCAGCGTAGATACGCTGAAGGGATTCGGTGGTGGCGGCGCGAAAAAATGATCCGCCGGAGATTTCCGAGATAGATTTCAGTGTCGCCTCATCGAGATCGGCGGCGGCTGTTTGAAACTGCTGTTCGCCGCTGGTGCCTGCATCGCTGCCCAGACCAATGGTATGGACAACAATGCCGAGTGAAGCGGCCAGCTCAGCGGCGTCCTCAGGTTCAACGCTGCCCGCATTGTTGGTCCCGTCTGACAATAACACCATGGCTTTTTCAGTTGCCGGATCGTCCCTCAGGCTCTTGATAGCCAGCCCCATAGCGTCACCGATGGCGGTTGTACGCCCGGCCATGCCAATGCCGCTGCTTTGCAGTGAGGTGTTAACCGAAGTCAGATCGTAACTGGGCGGCGAAGCGATAAAGGCTTCAGAGCCGAACAATACCAGGCTGATGCGATCCCCCTGACGAGCTGTTATAAACTGACCTGCAATGTGTTTAACTACTGTCAGGCGATCAACTGATTCTCCGTTAAGAGTGAAATCCTTGCGCTCCATACTGGTCGACAGATCTATCAACACAGCCAGTGCGCGGCCACTGGCAGGCAATGCCTGACCGGGTTGGTTTTTGTAGGGTTGGGCAATCGCGGTGAGGAGTGCTAACCATGCAACAATCAATAACAACCGGGGCAGTAGCTTTACTGGTAAGGCTTTTTGTTGCTGCTGCACGCTATTGAGCGCTTGTGCAGCGTAGGGTGGAATCTTTATGGCTTTTTCGGATGAAGCGCGTGGCCGCCAGAACAGTAACACCACAGGCAGTGGCAATAGCAGATATATCCACGGCCAGCTTACACTCATGACTGCAGGCGTCTGTGACGTTTTATTAATCGTCTAAGATCGGCAAACAGGTTTTGATCAGCGCTCGCTTGTGGCTGATACAAGGCGTTACCAAAGATTCTGCCGTTGCCTGCGCTGAAAAAATCTGTGCCGAATAAGTGGTCGAGATATCGCAACCAACGATCGCCGCTTAAATGTTGTATCGTTTGCCGGTTACCTTCCGTCAGTGCGATGCGCTTTAACAACACGGCGGTTTGTTGCAGGGAATCTGCGCTTGAGTGTTGTTGTATCGCTTTAAGATTCTCCAGTGCCGCGCTGTGCCAGGTCCTTTTGCTTTTAAAGTGCCTGTACGCAAATACAAGTAACGCAACTGCGCAGACAGCAAGGGACAGGTACACTGGCCAGAGCGCCGGGCTGACGGGTGCCACAGGCAGGTGGATGTCCTTCAGTTGTGCCAAAAGCGCTGTTGTATCCTGTGAGTCCACGATTTTCTGAGTTTCTGATGCCATGTCGCTACATCCAGCCGCGCTGTTGTAACTCACTCAGAAATTGTACAGCGGAGCAGCTGGTTTCGATCGATAGTGTCTCTATGCCTGCGCTTGTCAACCTGTCCTGACGTTGTTGGTTTTGTTGTTCAAGTCTTAGCGATAATGCTGTTCTGGTAGCGCTGTCAATGATGGCCTTGTTGCTGGTGCCTCCATACCGGTATCGATATGACCCACCGGGTAGCGGCTGTTGTTCTATGGCGTCCAGCAGCAGTGTCGCTGTTACCCGGCCACGTGGTGCAATTGATAGCAGCGCCCGATCGAATTTATCATCGCCGCCGGCATCAAAGCCCGACAGTATGAATGTGTTGCCGGTATGGTGTTTGTTTGTACTGACAATAGTAAAAGCATCGGACAATTGCGGTGCGTCTTTGATACGCCGTGCCGGGTGGTCAATGGCGTCGGTACTTCTGTCAAACCCGCTGGCGATCACTTCCAGTGCCTGAAGAACGCCTTTAGTGCCGGTTAGCGGGCGGGATATATCGATGGTTTCTACGTCAATCACGATAGACGAGCAACGATCGCCACTGCTTGATGCCTGCCATAGTAATGCGGCTGCCAGATGACCGGCTGAAACCGCCCGCAGGCACTTGCTGCCATTGAACATGACTGGCCGCAAGTCTACCAGTACGGTAGTGGTGAGTTCTTTTTCCTGTCGGTACAGACGGGTGTAGGGTTCATTGCTGCGAGCGGTGACATTCCAGTCAATATGCCTGACGTCATCCCCCTGGCTATATTGACGAAGATCGAGAAACTCGATGCCCTGGCCGCGTTTAATACCGGTTCTTTGACCGGGAAAATCACTGCCGGAGACTTGCCGGCTGGAGCGCAACCCCAGCACGTCATAACGCGTATCGATCAACGACTGCAGCGTTAGAGCTGTGCCTGTTTGCCGGCTGGCTAATGACGCTTTCATCGGCTCACACTACGGTTGTGTTATCCAGAATTCGATGAATCAGCTCACGTGCCGTCATGCCGCGAGCCTGTGCAGGGTAATTCAGTACTATGCGACCACACAGTACGTCGGGTGCCAGTACAGCGATGTCTTCGGGGGTGGTGTGGTCGCGTCCGTTTAGCCACGCTCTGGCTTGCGCGGCCCGCGCCAGAAATATTGATCCCCGCGGGCTGGCTGCATGTTCGACGTGGTTCGCTTCGGAGCCGGCGTTGCCATAGCCTCTTGTCGCGGTAACCAGTCTGACAATGTAATCCCTGACACTGTCACTGATAAAAACAGCATGCGAGGCCTGCTGTGCCTCTAGTATATCGGTGCTGTCCAGCAGTGACTGCGGGTTGGATGTTGTACTTGTTCGGGGTTCGTTCAAAACAATGTTAAGTATTTGATGTTCCAGTTCCGGGTCCGGCATTTCGACCTCGACAAAAAACATAAAGCGATCGAGCTGGGCTTCCGGCAAAGGGTAGGTGCCTTCGTGCTCGATAGGGTTTTGTGTGGCGACGACCATAAACGGAAACTTCAGTTTCCAGGTCTTACCACCGGCGGAAATCTGCTTCTCGCCCATCGCCTCAAGCAGTGCACTCTGCACCTTGGGCGGGGCGCGATTTATTTCATCGAATAGAATGATCTGGTTGAAGAGTGGCCCGGGCATAAAAGTGA
>CAKZVB010000069.1 GCA_937922015.1 uncultured Granulosicoccaceae bacterium | reverse complement strand
CGCGGGAGTGAGAAGTCTGTAGACAAAGCGCGCCTGCACTCGAATGCGAGAAGTAAGGAGGTAAGTCGCAAGCGTAAAGTGGTAGCAGCGGAGGTTATATTATCGCGGGTATCGAGAAAGTTTGGGTGCAAAAAGTCTGAGTTGTTGACGGCGACAAGGGGTGTAGACAACACGGCTCGAGCAATGGCAATGAAGCTGTGCCAGGAGTATGGGAGCATGAAGCTTACCGAGATCGGCAAGATTTTTGGACTAGGTAGTGACAGTGGTGTTACCAAATCAATAAGCCGTTTGACGCATCGTATGTTGGATGATGATGAGTTGAAGAGATTGTATGAAGTACTATGTCAAGAATTGACCCCCTGATTTTTTCTGATTTTTTTCCCGCGGTATTTTTGTTGTGGTTTCGCTGTCGCTCAACTGTACCACAACAAAAACACCGGATAAATTGCGACTAACGGCGCGTTAGACCAAATTATCCATTTTTATCTGAGAGGCTTCGCGGAACATAGCTATCGCCGCTTGAATAAAGATCAATCTTTAAGCCAGTTTCTCCAGCTTCGACGTGCATTATATTAGTTCGAGGTAGCTCTAGATATTCATAGATTGCAGCACACTTCCTCACAAATGAATAGTCCCGAGAGATTAGAATATCCGCAAAAATAGCTATACATGCGTGCTCCATATCACTGTTGGCGGCAATAAATCTCCGCTCTTTTTTCATTTTTGAATCTGGATTAAATCCTATCATATTAAGGAACATGTATATCCGTCGTACTTTGTCAGATGGCAATAGTTCACGGTCCTTGTTCAAGCTGTCCTCAGAGATAGACAAAAACTGATCAACAGTTGTATTTTCTTCATAGCCAAGTTTTTTTGCGCGTTCCATTGCTAGATCGTAGATTTGCATAATTACATTTGGCCCTTTTATATTGTTCAACTGTTTCGGTCCTAAGCCAATTTCATCCCGTAGTTGAGAAACGTCCATTTTGCCTTCATGTTCTGAAAAAATATCTGCTGTTTCAGTCCTGTAAATATCCAGTGCTGAGAATAATTCTTCCAGCTGTTCGCGTGGGACTAATTGTGCAAGATTTGGATCAGTCACTAAATCAGTACTAGTGTCCTTTATACAGTCCATCTGTTCGCTGGCAAGCTCACCGAAAGATCTATCGGGTAGGCCGCCGAACATTTTGAAAAGCATATCTTGTATTCGGTTCTCCGGAGAATCCGATGAGCGCACTCGACCAGGAAACTCCTCAAATGTTACATACACATCAACATCACGTAATGTTGCGTTGTTATCAATCACTTCACCACGTTCGTTCGTAGCAACTGAAATATATCGCGCATTTAGCTTTACAAGCACTTCAAGAAATTCTTTTGCACCCTCACCACTTCTATGAATCTCAGACAATGTTTCTTCGGAGTAAAATGCATCTCCCAGTTTTAAAAAAAAATCCACAAACCAATCGTTCTTTACGTCAATTAACAAGTCAAGAATATTGTGATCCAAATAGATCAATGGGCGTTGTTGTTCTTCAGAAATAGGCATTTATAACCACACGAATGCGAGCCCGCCGGAGTTATCCGACGAGTTAAAAGGTTGCTACTTAAGCCAAAGCTTCATAAACATTATGAGCTTGTCGAAGTAGGGGTGGAAGTCGCTCCAAAAATCGTGAAGTATCATTGTTTGCTTGTGACACAACGCAATTATCCGAATCGCTTTTAAAACACTAGCTCTTGCTCGTTTATTTTTACCCAAAATATTTTCTCCCTTGGAAGTTGAGGTGCAAATGAAATGTCAGCGGTATATAGGGTGGTGAAAGGCTGTTGATGAAATTACCTTCACCTTTTGCTGTGTATTGGGCTCATCATAGCGTGGTGGTTTGGTCTCACATATCCAATATTTTGCACATTGGTAAACATGGCGCTGGGCCTTTCAAAGACCATTGCTCGGATGCGGATGTTAGTATCGAAAAAGTAATGAATTTCTGGCTATCTTACCTGAAACTCTCGGCCGGTTTTCTATCGAAATTGAAGCCTGCCGCTTCTGCTGATGAACAACCTCACTCCGGAATATCATCCCCTGAAAATGATTCTGCTGCCTGTAGGCCCACAGACCGATCTTGTAGGCAATCCAGGTGATCGTTGGTTTGTGGCGCTATCAGCTCGAAATATAAAGGTTGGAGGTAGCTGAATATTAGACTTGAATTCAAGTACTAGATTTCTTTTGGCAAAGCGCTACAAGCGCTGTGATATCAAACAAAGTCAACACCCTAACCGTCCTCCCTTTCGATAGCGTCTACCTTGTTTTTTGAAATCATCCGGAGTCGGGACAAAGCACCATGGAGGGTGCGTGAGCGCCAGTAGCACATGGATGTGCGTCTGGCGCGGCCCGACGGAGGATGATTTCAAAAAATTCCGTAGGAACCCGAAGGGCAAGG
Source organism: uncultured Granulosicoccaceae bacterium (assembly GCA_937922015.1). Classification (GTDB taxonomy): domain Bacteria; phylum Pseudomonadota; class Gammaproteobacteria; order Granulosicoccales; family Granulosicoccaceae. Next base: position 21,662 of record CAKZVB010000069.1, on the reverse strand, counting down.
CAGCAGCGGATAGAGCATAAGGAGAATTTTGGTTACTTTTCTTCTCTTTTGAAAAGTGACTCGTACAGCCAGGGACTGGCTTCGAAAAAACGCCATGGATGGCACGTCTAAACAGCTGTAAGAGCAGCCATCTAAGCAGCATGCTAAAGTAGCCATCTAAGCAGCATGCCAAAGCAGCCATCTAAGCAGCGTGCCAAAGAGTACAAAAAAAACCCCAAACACTAAGCAGAAGCTAACTTCCGATCCGCAATCAAACACATTATCTCAAACATAATCGCCGATGCCACATAAGCGGTAATATTATTAGGAGAATCCTTGGTAGGCATCATACAAACAACATCACCTCCAATCACATTAAACCCCCGCAAACACTGGAGCAGCGTTCTGGTTTCATCCATCCGCAGTCCTTCTTCTGCAGGTTCCAGGTTTGATACGGCGGGTGCGACAGTGGGGTCCAGGCTGTCGAGATCAAAGGTGATATAGACAGGGCGACCATCAAGACGTTTGCGTATTATTTCGCAGGTGGCGGCTATGCCCAGTTGTCGATACCGCTTCATTGGTATTACTTCGTAACCCAGATCGTATGAGGGCTGTAGCCAGTCTAATGTTCTCGGGTTACCGCGTAGTCCTAACTGTACCGACGAACCGGCATCGACATCACCCTGATGTACCAGATACGATCCCCAGTGGGCGGCCGATTTTTTTGCACCCAGAAAGTGATCTAGTTGTTCGAATACATCGGTATGTGCGTCAATGTGCAGTAGTGAAACCGCCTGTCCGGCAGCGAGTTTTCCACCGCCCAGTGACTGAACAATGCCGCCGGTGATGGAGTGATCACCGCCTATTGAAACAGGATTGATTTCTGCCTGATCCAGTTCAGTAATAAAATCGCTTATGCGTTGAATGCAGGCCTCGTTGTCGTTGGCCTCCGGAAACGGAACATCGCCCACGTCTGCAATATGTGTTGTCTTCCATGGATCGAAGTTATATTCCAGGTGTACTCTGCGCAACTGACGCGACACATTGCGCACAGCGCGCGGACCCAGATGCTGGTCGCGTTCTGTTGTGCCATTGCCTGCAGAATGAGGCACGCCGACCAGGGCAATGTCTATTTCTTCGAGTCGCTTGTGATGTTCGCAACCGAACAGTGTCGGTACGCCCCACCAGTATAGTGAATCCATCATTTGCTCGGGGGTGAAGTCTGCGTCGTCCGTCATAAGGTCTGTTCTGGATGTTTTTGTGAAAGTTGATGACTACGGCGGTTGAGGTCACTGATCACCATGTCGCGGGATTACCATTAAAATCCGTTTGCCCGAGTTTTTCAAGGAATGTAAATGTGCCAGCGCAATGTGCAAACGTCGCTAGTGAGAGTATGTCGTTTGTTTCGCACCAAGGTGAAGCTCGCAGGCAATTGTACCTTGCAGTGTAGCGGGTGGAGGAGGCAGACATTATGCGTCGGCAACACCAGGTAACACACACAGCATCTCATACAATAGATTTGCCCCTACCAGGGCAGTATTGCCACTGGTGTCGTAGGGGGGTGATACTTCAACCAGATCTGCTCCGACTATATTTAATCCTGCGCAGCCACGAATGATCTCAAGTGCCTGCCAGATGGTCAGCCCGCCGATCTCCACGGTACCGGTTCCCGGTGCGAAAGCAGGGTCAAGGCTGTCAATGTCATAGCTTAAGTACACAGGTGAATTGCCGATTGTCGATCGTACCTGTTCCATTAACGGTGCCAGAGATTTACCCCAGCACTCTTCTGCCTGTACCACAGTAAAGCCCTGATCGCGTGACCAGTTGAAATCATCAGGGGAGTAACCGGTACCACGCAGACCGATTTGAAATACTTTGTTGTTGATAAGTAAGCCGTCATCCACGGCACGTCTGAACGGTGTGCCATGGGCGATTTTTTCACCGAACATGTCATCGTTTATATCGGCATGTGCATCAATGTGAATCAACGCTACCGGGCCATGTTTTTCTTTCATAGCGCGCAGGATGGGGTAGGTCAGGGTATGATCGCCGCCCAGTGTCATTGGTATGCAGTTGTGACCTAATAATTCGTTGTAAAACGAGGTAATGATGTTGACGGTTTTTTTAAGATCGAAAGTATTGATCGGTACATCGCCAATGTCGGCGACTTGAAGGTTTTCAAACGGCGCTGCACCGGTGGCCATATTATAAGGGCGCAACATACAGGACTCCGCGCGTATCTGCCTGGGACCGTGGCGTGTACCGGATCTGTTGGATGTGCCTATGTCGATAGGAACTCCGACAAAGCAGGCATCCAGACCGGCTGCTGTGTCCTGTGTGGGGAGTCTAAGCATTGTCGCCGGACCGCTGAAGCGGGCCATATCGTTTCCGCCGAGAGGTTGATTAAAGTTGCTCATGGATGTGGCTCGTCGTTCGAATTACTGGATGGTTGTGTCGGCAAAGTCTACGGTGGGCAGCGGGCAGTGACTCTGATTTCTATCAGCGCGCCCGGTGAGGCAAGCTCCGAGACTCCAATTGCCGTCCACGCTGGAAACGGCTCGATAATAAATTCATCTTTAGCGATTCTGAATTCCGTTAAATTCTGGTTTAAATCGATGTGGTAGCTTGTCATTTCTACGATATCTGAAAACAACAGCTTGCACTCGTCCAATGAACTTTTGATCTTGCGAAATGCCTGCCTTGTCTGGGCAGATATCCCATCCGGCACTGTTCCATCGGCTAGCGTACCAGTGCAACCGGAAACAAAAACGAAGCCATTGCTTTTTATGGCTGGTGAAAATTTCCAGTCTTTATAATAGCCTTCCGCCGTTTCGGGATAGATGACCTGCTGCATTGCTTTATCCTCTGGTTATTAGACGAGCACACGATTGGCTGTTTATGCGTCGTTTAAAAATTCGACAATGCGACGGCATCCTTCGGTGAGCTCTTCCTCGCTTAGCGTGAAGGATAACCTGACCCACCCGTTGGCACTCTTACCAAATGCGCCGGCGTCCAGTAGTGAGACGCCTTTGGCTTTGTAAAGCGCACGACAGAAATCGCCACTGGTTTCGGCATGAGCGCGGACATCTACCATGACATACATTGCTGCCTGTGGTTTTAATACCGGTAGGTTGTCAGCTTTTGCCAGCTCTGTGCACACAAGGTCGCGGCGACGCTGGTAGATATCCCGCATGGCAAGGCTGGCATCGCGTTGATCAGTCAGGGCAGTGGTAGCGGCTTCCTGAATGAAACCGGGAAGTCCGTACAGCATACACAGAGCAAGGTTGTCATAGTGAGGGGCCAGTGATTCCGGGCCGATGCTCCAGCCGATGCGCCAGCCGGTCATTGCATGGGATTTAGACAGGCTGTTTAGAGTCACTGTGCGTTGTGCCATGCCCGGCAGTGCGGCGATGGAGTGGTGCCGGCCTTCGAAAATAACGTCGGTATATACTTCATCGGAGATAACCCATAGATCGTGTTTTATAGCGAGATCAGCAATTGATTGCAATTCTTCCGGTGTCATTACCACTCCGGTAGGGTTATTAGGTGTGGTAATAACAATAGCCCGCGTCTTATCTGTGATAGCTTGTTCGATTAATGCAGCGTTTGGTCGAAAGCCGCCTTCGGCCGGTTGAGCCACAGGTATGAGTTTAGCGCCACCAATGCCCAGGCATGCCTCGTAGCTGACATACATGGGTTCGAGTGCAATAACTTCATCACCGTGATCAAGCAGGATCAGGCTGGTAGAAAACAGCGCGTTCTGGGTGCCTGCGAATACGAATACATTATCTATACTGGTAGGTACACCGGTAGCTTTTTCAAAATTCGCGGCGATGGCGTTACGCAGGGCGTCACGTCCGGGAACCGATGCATAGTGGGTGTCACCGTCGTTGAGTGCGGTTACTGCACGTTCAATAATCGGTGCAGGAGTTGGAAAGTCGGGATCGCCAACGCTTAGTACAATTACATCTTCGCCGTCGTCTGCAGCGCGTCTGGCTTCAGTATGAATTTCCCATGCCTCGGCACCCTCGCCGCTAATTCGATTGACCAGTGAAGATATTTTCATTGTAAATACTACGTAAAGTGTGTTTAAAAAATTGCTTCGATCAGGTATGGACCTTCACAGGCCAGCCCTGCCTTAAACGCTTTTATCAGGTTGTCTGTATCTGTGACAGCTTGTGCTTCAACACCCATGCCTCGTGCCAGTGACACCCAGTCGAGATCGGGGCGGTTGAGTTCCATCATATCTGTGGCAATGCTGCCAGCGTTCGCACCTACGTTGGTGAGTTCGTGTTTTAGTATTGCATAGGCGCGATTGGATAATAATATAGTGGTTATATCCAGGTTTTCGCGTGCCTGTGTCCATAAGCCCTGCAGAGTATACATGCCACTGCCGTCTGCCTGAATTGCAACTACTTTTCTATCAGGGCAGGCAACCGCCGCTCCTGTTGCCAAAGGAAATCCGATACCGATGGAACCGCCGCAGATTTGTAGCCAGTCGTGCGGGGCAGCGCCTGCAGTGGGGTGGGCTATATTGCGGGAGGCAGTGATACCTTCATCTACAACAATAGCGTTTTCGGGCAGTAAATTAGCGAGCACAGCGGCCAGAGACTGACTGTTAATCGGTCCATTGGATGGTAGCGCGGGCAGGATGCTTTGTTGGGTAAGCGGTTTATGTTTATCGGCCTTAAGTGCGGTTGCAAGTTCATTCAGTGCATCTGCGCTGTCTTCGTCTTTGTCTGCCAGTATATGTATCTGGCAGTCTTTTGGCCAAAGGCAACTTGGTTTGTCGGGGTAGGCGAAAAAAGCCACTGGTGGTTTTGCACCGACGCAAATTAAATGTTTATAGGAAGATAAGGTTTTTAAAGCATCGTCTACCGGGTAGGGCACGCATTCCAGTGGCGTTCGACCAACGCCTCTTTCCAGTCTGGCATTAGAGGTCTGGCCCAGCAATGTAGCGCCGGTCGCTGCTGCAATTTTACTGGCGGTCGCCAGTGGTTTTTCACGCAGACAGTGCCCGGTCATGATGAGCGCGGTCGGTTCACCGCTTTGCAGAACGTTGGCAATGGCGTTAATGGTATCTGCAGAGACTTTTACAGGTGCAGGTGGTTGCACCTTTTCAGCAGCTGCCGTGGCTTTATCCCAGGCAGTGTTTGCTGGCAGAATTAAACTTGCGACGCGTCCGGGATAAGTATTTGCCTCAGCGACAGCCTGCGCACCATCGTTGGCGATGTCTGTGGCCCGGGTGCTTGTTTTTACCCAGTGCGACACAGGGCGGGCAATACCTTCTATGTCTGCGGTAAGTGGTGCGTCATGTTCTATGTGATAAGTGGCGTGTTCACCGATAATATTGACCACACCGCTCTGTGCCTTGCGGGCGTTGTGCAGGTTTGCAAGACCGTTGCCCAGTCCCGGCCCCAGGTGCAATAGAGTGACCGCGGGTTTATCTGCCATTCGGTAGTAGCCATCAGCGGCACCAGTGACAACGCCTTCAAACAGACCGAGGACGCAGCGCATGCCGGCTATCTTGTCCAGTGCGGCGACAAAGTGCATCTCTGAGGTGCCGGGGTTTGAGAAGCAAACGTCGATACCCGAATCTATCAGGGTTTGTACCAGGCTTTCAGCACCGTTCATCTGGTTTGATTGTTCGTTCATCAGGCTTGATCCTTGTAGTCTTCACACCAGACTTCTACTTGTTGAATGGCGTTGTTGCCAAAGCCTGCCGCATCCCACGGAGCGTCGATGGGCTGGGTATTGTCATTAGCGTCTGTAGCACGGCAACTTAGCACATGTGAGCCAGCTACAGCCTGCCAGTCACAGTGCCATGTGCTCCAGGCGTATTTGTTGTTATTGTTTGATAGCTCGGCATCGCGCCATTGCCCGTTGACTGCAAACTCAACCCGTTTAACCGGTGTGCCATTACCTGACCACGCTTTACCCTGTATTTGTACCGGGCCCGGTTTTATCAGGCGTTTGCGGCTGCTCCAGTCCGGTATGCCAGGTGGTACTAACAATGATTTAACGCGAAGGCAGGTCACCGGTGTTCCGGTGTCGGAGCGGTCTTTCCTGTACATATAGGTTCTGACCTGCTGGTATCCCTGAAAGCGATGGTCTATTGCCTGAATGTGCGACAGCCATTTCACTGATGCCATACCGTACCACCCGGGGACGATAAGCCGCAGGGGAAAGCCGTGTTGCGGAGCGAGTGGTTGATTGTTCATCTGCCACACCACCATTACGTCTTCATGCATTGCCATCTCTGGTGACAGGCTGCGTGCAAAGTGGTGCACCTGACCGGCATCTATACCTTCGTCTGCTCCGTGAAAAACCAGTTCGACGCAGTCATCGGTAATCCCAGCTTGTTCCAGAATATGGCGCAGGCTGGTGCCATGCCAGTCTGACGTGCCAACCGCTTCATAGCCCCATGGCTGGCTGGGCCATCTGGGGGTGACATATCGGCGGCCATTGCCCGCACATTCCAGTGTAACTCGCTGGGTTCTGGCAGGCATGGATGTCACGGTTTGATAATCAAGTGTGGCGGGGTTCTCCAGGCAGCCACTTAAAGACAGTGTCCAGTCGCCAGCCTCGGCCACGTAGGGGACATCAAAATGATTCAGTAAGTAGTGAGCGCCCGGCGGTGTGACATCATGTCTTAGTGTTTCAATCAGAGTTCCGCTATTGCGATTCGACAGAGTGAGTTCGTTTTCGCTGTAGTCCTGATCGGTGTGGCTTATTTGGATCGGGTTCAATACGGGATTGATTGTCGTCACGGCAGTCTCGCTATTGAAGCCGACATTTTTAGTCGATTGTCTGTTCGCTGGAAAAAATCAGGGCATATCGTCGAGCAGTCTTCATACCGCCTGATCACGTGTAAAAACAGGCTCTTTGTCAGTAGAGAGTTTAACGTTGTACTTGTAGCCGGCAGTGTTGAAGTCTTTTAGATCTTCAGTTTTTTTAATGCGATTATCAATGATATAGCGCGCCATCATGCCGCGGGCTTTTTTGGCGAAAAAAGAAATTAATTTGTACTCACCATTTTTCTTGTCTTTGAACACCGGACTGATCAGGCTGGGTGGCAGTTTGTGTTTGTTGACCACTTTGAAGTATTCGTTTGAAGCCAGGTTTACAACCAGCGGTGACTTTTGCGCTTCAAGTTCGGCGTTTAGTGAATCTGTGATGCTGTCTCCCCAGAAATGGTAGAGGTTCTGGCCTTTTTTATTGGCCATTTTCGTACCCATTTCAAGGCGGTACGGCAGCATTAGGTCAAGTGGTCGTAATACACCGTACAAACCACTGAGTATGCGCAGATGCTTTTGTGCAAACTGCAAATCCCTTTTTTTCATGGTGCTGGCTTCCAGGCCAATATAGACATCGCCCTGAAAAGCAAAAATGCATTGCTTTGCGGTGCCGGGTTTGAGGGGTTGTTTCCAGCTTTTATAGCGCTCGGCGTTTAACTGCGCCAGTTTGTCGCTGATGTGCATCAGCTTGCCAACTTTGGCTGCAGGCAGTTTTTTTAATTGATCAATAAGTTCCTGGGATTGTTCCAGAAACTGCGGCTGCGTGTTGTCTTCGATCAGCGGGGCCGATTCGTAGTCCAGCGTTTTGGCCGGTGAGACCAGTATTAACATGTGGGTAGCTCTGTATTAACTACCTGGTAGGTTACGTTGCGATGCGCGTTGTCGCAATGCTATTTTCGACCGGGTATTGCCGATAGTAAACAAGGGACCTGCTGTCCCTTGTTACCTGTCGCCGGCCTTTGGGGGTGGGGCGATTAAAATAGTTCTGTTAGTGAGAACTTATGCAGCTCTTTTTGGCTGATTTCTTTCTGGCTTACCGTTGATCACAGAGTGGGTGATGCTGGAGCGATCAATACCGATATCTTTCAGCTGGCTGTCAGACAGCGCTCTCAGTTCAGCGATGGCTTTGCGGTTAGCTATGCGACGTGAACGATCGTTGTTTTCTGCAGACGGCTTCAGTGTATTTTTGATAGAGGAAAATAGTTGTTTCATGGTCTTTGTGCCTATGTTTTCGATTTGTGTACGAAAGTATGCGGCTGAAATTTCGATTGGACAATGGTGTCCTGACACCTACTTCTGTGAATATAGTTCATAGATAGTTGGTGCGTCTGCTGCGGGCCTGATTGGGCCGTCGGGCAGCCGTTGCATGAAAGGCGCGAGCAAGGTCAGTCACCGCAATGGCTTGACCAAACTAATCCTTCTGACGGGGATTGTCAGGCTGATTGAGTTAGTTTTTTGCTGCCGGCTGTGGTGTTTGCTCAGGCGGGGCTGTTGTGAATGATTGTCACCAACCAGCGCAAGATCTAATTGGCGTGAAGCTGGTGGTGCGTTACGTCAGATGAATCGATTATTGCATTACTTTGCGCCGGTGGTGCTGGCCAAATTTCGGATCAACTTTTATAGACGGCTTAAACCGAAAAACCATTGGATAGCCGAAACGTGCCAGCACTACTCTAAATTTTTACCGAGTGTCCGGGCTATTCTGCAGCGTTGGCGGGCAGGTCGAAAAATTCTACTTTGCCTGATTCAATGTCGTATTGAGCACCGACAACCAGCAGGCCATCCTGCTGAATGAGCTGCTCCAGTACTTTTGATCCGTGTTGCAGATGAGCTACACAGGCTCGCACATTAGAGCGGGTGGCCGCTTTTAGTAGCTCCTCGGGTTTATTGACCAGTTCGGTCTCCAGTAGTGTTTCAACCGAGGGCCGGATACGATCGACTATGGCGTGAAGATTGACCGAGCGATCCTGGATTGGCAACCGCAATTCCTGCAGCGTCGCAGAGATCGCCCCGCAGTGGGTGTGACCCATTACAACGACCAGTCGTACGCCGTGTTGCTCTGCAGAGAATTCGACACTGGCGACTTGTGATGGTGCCACTATATTTCCTGCGACTCTTATAACAAAAAGATCTCCGAGTCCCTGATCGAATACCAGTTCAGCCGGCACCCGTGAATCTGAGCAACCCAGAATAATGGCGAATGGTTCCTGACCTGTGACCAGATCTGCACGCCTGTTCTGGTGGTTTAGATGTTCGCTACTGCGTTCATTATTTACATAGCGCTCATTGCCTTCTCTTAGTCGGGTCAGTGATTCTAGCGCTTTGTTCATTACCGGGGCTCCGTGAGATTCTTGGATTCATACTTTGAAGTGAAGTGTAAGGACAGATGACAGAAATTCAATCCGCAAATTCTATCAGACCCGGCCCGCTTAGTGATCCGTAAAAAATGCTTCAAAGCCGGTGACAGGTTCGAAGTGATCGCTCAGCCAGATTAACCGAGTGGGGCCGGGCATCTGCTTGTGTTGATCCGGATGATCCGGATCACCGGGGTAGATCATGGTGCGGGCGTTTTTGTTGTCGATAGTGACTTTAGGTTCAATACAGTAGGGAGCGTGGGCTCTGGCATAGTCAATGACGGATTCTGTGTCTTGATGACGCGACAATGCAGCAAGCGTCATAATTTGTGGAGGTACCAGGGTAATGTCATTGGCCATATAGGCTTGTAAAGCATCACGTGCTGTGTACCAGGTGCTTGCAGTGGTCTCCTGGCCATCGTGCCGGGCGGTTTGATCTGCAGGCATACGGGCAATAAAAAATCGCGCATCAAAACGTTTTTTCATCATTGAGGGTACTGTGGGTGTGATCCAGCGTGACCATGGGTACAGTTGCCCGGCAGTGAGATGTACACCGGTTTCTTCCTGAGTCTCGCGACAGGCGGCGTAATACAGTGCACCGGCGTGCTCTGCGCTCAACTCAGGTTCTGCAAGCAGCAATTGCGGCTGGCCCTGCAATAGAGCAGTGGTTGCAGCTGAGTGCTCAAAGTCTGCTTTGTCCAGTTTGCCACCGGGAAATACCCAGGCGTTGTTCATTACTGTCTGGCTGCTGCCACGACGCAGTAGCAGAACCTCTATCCCCGGCCTGGCATCGCGAATAAGAATTACGGTGGCGGCATCCTGTGGCGGGCTGTTAATGGTGTCCTGATTGAGCGTTGAATTCATGGTGTGTCTACTGCCTTAGCTTATAGCCCGTTTTAAACATCCACCAGATAATCGCAAGGCAGATACCAAGGAACAACAAAATCATAAAAAGACTAAGGCCGACGCTTACGTCGTTGACTTCAAAAAAGCTCCATCGAAAGCCGCTGATTAAATACACAACCGGATTAAACAAGGTTATTTTCTGCCATAGCGGTGGAAGCATGTTTATGGAGTAGAAGCTGCCGCCAAGGAAAACCAGAGGTGTGATAACCAGTAGCGGTATAAGCTGCAGTTTTTCAAAGCTGTCTGCCCAGATTCCAATAATAAATCCGAACAGCGAGAATGTTATACAGGTCAGTATGAGAAAGGTCAGCATCCAGACCGGGTGCTTGATCTCGAGTTCAACAAACAGGCCTGCTGTCAGCAGAATAATGGCACCGATAATAAGTGACTTGGTGGCAGCGGCACCGACGTAGCCCAGTACTACTTCAAAAAAAGACAGCGGTGCTGATAAAATTTCGTAAATGGTGCCGGTGAATTTGGGAAAGTAAATGCCGAAAGAGGCGTTAGATATACTTTGGGTTAATAGCGATAACATGATAAGGCCGGGTACAATAAATACCCCGTATGATACGTTTTCAACCGACTGTATTCGTGATCCTATCGCTGAGCCGAACACTACAAAATACAAGCAGGTAGAGATAACCGGAGAGGCGATGCTTTGTAGCAGCGTGTTCCAGGTGCGCATCATTTCACTGACATATATGACTCTGATCGCATTCCAGTTCATGATTTTTCCGCAACAATATTGACGAATATATCTTCAAGGGAGCTCTGTGACGTATGAATATCCCGAAGTGCGAGGCCGGCTTGGTTTAGCGACTGCATCAGGGCGGTAATCCCGGTTCTGTCCCGCCGGGTGTCGTAGTGGTAAACAAGGTTCCGGCCGTCGTCTGACAGGTCCAGATTATAACTTTCGAGAGAGGCCGGTATGTTGTCGATGGCTTCTTTTAACTCGATGGTCAGCTGTTTGCTGCCAAGTTTTTGCATCAGGTCTGTTTTTTCTTCGACCAGCAGTAACTCGCCGTTGTTGATGATGCCGACCCGGTCTGCAATTTCTTCAGCCTCTTCGATGTAGTGAGTGGTTAGAATGATAGTGACGCCGGATTCGCGTAGTTTGTCTACCAGCTTCCACATGTCTTTGCGCAGTTCAACATCGACCCCCGCAGTAGGCTCATCAAGAAACAGTATTCGTGGTTCATGAGACAGTGCTTTTCCGATCAGAACCCGTCTTTTCATACCGCCAGATAAGCTCATTAAAATACTGTCTTTTTTATCCCACAGTGAAAGATCCTTAAGGATTTTTTCCAGTATTGATTTATTGGGCGGTTTGCCGTGTAACCCTCTGCTGAATGCCAGGGTGTTGGATACTTTTTCGAAAGCCCCGAGTGTAAGTTCCTGTGGAACCAGCCCGATCATTTGTCTGGTGGTTCGATAATCATCAACGATGTTGTGACCATCAACCAACACGGTGCCGGAGCTTGGTGACACGATACCGCAAATGGTTGAAATTAAGGTCGTTTTGCCTGCGCCGTTAGGCCCGAGTAAGGCGAGAATTTCTCCGGGCACAATATCCAGGTTGATATTTTTCAGGGCCTCGTGGCCTGATGCGTAGGTTTTGCATAGGTTTTTGATCGAAACGATAGGCTGCATGGTTGGCCTGATTTGTTCTTACTTAGTGATAGACCGTCACATCATAGCCCGCTTTATTTGTGCGCACAGTAAAATAAACCCGCTGCGATGAATAGTGTGCTCACCTTATGAGCGGGTTGTCTGATCTATTTTTCTATTAATACACGAACTTTGCTTAATAGTGGTTCGCGGTGGTTCTGTATTCTAGAGATCTTTTGTAACTCAACCAGTCCTGAGGCCTGAAGTTGATTTACGGTGGAGCGCAACTGGTCAATTTTGTGCTCATTGATTGCTAATTTTTCTGATGCCAGCTGGTATCGATGTTTGTAAGTCGCTTTATCTTCATCGGCAGCCCTGGTGTTAGTCGTCGATGCGGTTAGGCCGGGTTGTTTGTCGTGGTGCTGGCTTTGATCTTTTGAGGATCCTGCAATGTGCAGAGCAGAAGTGTTTTGCGCCCGGCTGGCTTGTGCAGCCGGTGTTTGAGTCCGGGCTGCAGGGTTACTATTTTCTATGGAAGGTGACGTTTTGTTGTGCGGGTGCAGCAGGTTGCGAATGGCGGAATCATTTTCTGCATTTGTAGTCTGCAGTGGCTGCTCTTGCTGTTCCTGGTCTACGCGTTGATTGGCTGAGCGTTGAGTGATTGATTTTTGAGTGTCAGCTTCAAGTGTCGCGAGCTTTTTTTGCAGATCTTCAATCAGCCGGTTTTTCTCGGCAAGCTGCAGCGCATGTTTTTGTTCGGACTGTTGAGATAAGTCTTCCCCGGTATTCGAAGCGGGTGTTGGTTTGTTGGTGAGTGGGGATCTTAGCTGCAGCTGTGCTTCAATTGAAGCCGGTATATGCCTGGTCTTGGCAGCGGTTTTATACTTGGGCTTTTGTTGCGCAGGTTGTGTCTGGCTTTTAATATCGGAACTAGTATGCGTTTCCTGTGTTGATGCAGGCAGGGGGCTGATTGACGCAGTGGCTACTCCTGATACAGGGTTTCTCTCAATTCCGTCTTGAGCTTCGGACTGGTGCTGGCCCGCTGCCGATGAATTATTTTGTCCCGGGTCAGTGACCTGGCCGGGGGCTCGTGCCTTTTCGCTGTCGCCTTGATCAGACAAATTTGTGGCTGTATGAGTTGCCCCGATCTCGCTTTTTGCCTGTTCGTCAGCATTGCCCCGGCCATCGACATTGCCACCGACTTTACCAGCGCCGGTAGTGGTCCCTTCGGCAATGCTATTGGCTCCGACCTGATGCTTGGTCCGGGAATCTTTGCGAGCTGCAAATTGAGCAGCAATTTTTTGGTTAGCAGCCGACCCTGCAACCCCCGGGTTTGCGTTGGTGCCGGAAGATTCAGGCTGATCTGATCTATTGTGAATATCGACATCGGGCGATAATTCGTTTCGACTATTGGCTACTTTCTGTGAGCTTTCCGTGGTCGGGGCTTGTCGGGCCTGTTTTGATATTGCTGATGGCGAGCGCTTTGAATGCGATCCATGATTAGTAGCAGCCCTGTGGCTGGTGTCTGCAGCCAGAGACACTCCGGAAGCAGCAACAGCAGTCACACCCGAAGCGCCGGCATCGGGTGCGACGCCAGTGGTTGGTTTCCTGGTGAAGCCCCAGTTGCCACGACTGCGTTCAAACGGTGTTTTGTTGCGAAGGTTGCTGAGATCTGGTTTTCGGGCTCTCTCCGGAGGGACAGCCTGCGCTGTTGTCGTTGCGGGCACTGTGCCGGATGAATGCATAGCCTTGGGGAGCTCCGCTTCGTAGTGCAGGTCTTGTGCATCGGGCGTTGTGGTGGTGCTGTTGGAATTGATTTGATCCGGAGTTCTGGCAGGTAGAAATACCCAGTGGAAAACAGCCCACAAAATCAATACTGAAATCAACGGCAATAAAACAGAGAATGCTGGAATAGCGACAGATAATGCAGGTAACTCAGCGATAAGTTCGCGCATAGAGAATCCGGTAAATGGTATGGCTAGTGAGGACTGGTAAGTCAGATGGTAAACGGGTTTTGCGGTCACCCGTTTTTGCTGAACGGTATTGTAACGATCGTTGTTGCCGGGCGGGGTTACAGGACTCGCCATCGAGTGATGAGTATTGACTGCTGGTTTGCCGGGTGGCCTTTGGTGACTTTCTGATGGTGTAATGTAACTTGCTGGTTTGACAAGTATTTTGTTCCTTTTATGATTAACGTGTTTCAATATCTGTGCGGTTTGCAACAAGTTTTAGTAAAAAGCTTGTGGTCGGGTGTTAAAGAACGGTAATGTACGCGATCTCTAAATCGGATGGGTAAGTTTCAGCAGCAATGTGCGATTTTTTCTCGCCATTTTATCCGCTAAGCCGCTGAAAATAACCACCATCAATCGCTGCCAACGTTGCCAATGTCTGAAATAAATATTTTAAAATTCTCACCCGCCGTTTGCCTTGCACTATTTTTTTCCGGTTCAGCAGTCAATGCTTTTCCCGTGTGTTTGAGTGGACACTCTGATTCGGACGGTGATGGCTGGGGGTGGGAAAATAATGCCAGTTGCATCGTAGCCGGAAAGATTAATGGGATCAGCGGGGTTATAGAGTGCAGTCGTGCCGACTCTGATCCTGATGGAGATGGCTGGGGGTGGGAAAACGGGGCGAGTTGTGAAGTCGGCAGTGCGGGCGTGGGTATAATTCCCAAGTGCAGTGCCGGTGTTGCAGACCACGACCGTGATGGTTGGGGTATGGAGTCTGGCCGCAGTTGTCTGATTACCTCCGGTGGCCAGATAAGTGACACCACAGTTGGCGGAAACAGGACTGCGAGCGGATTGCCAGCGGGTGTGCAGTTTAATTTAGCGACGTTGAGGCGAGTGGGTGGCAAGGGGGATAACTGGTGTCAAACCTGGGCGGCAGATGACAGTGTGATTACCGCAATGTCTGATGGAGAGTGGTTCACTTCACAGTATCGCTATCACAGCAGACTCTACAAACTCTATGGAGATCAATATAACTTTGGCCGGCAGGAAGTGCAGAATTATCCGCGATTTGACACGAATGACGATGGCTGGTTTGCCTACGGCATAGTCTCTGTTGGCGGCACACTGTACTCGACAGTGTCAAAGACACAAAATGGAGCCTGGTCAGAAGGGCCGTTTCGCGGTGTGAAATTGCTTCGATCATATGACAACGGAGCCAGCTGGTTCAGAGTTGATCAGTACAATAATGATCGCTTTGTTGGTGCGTGGGATAATTCGGTTCAATCTACTGACAGCAGTGAGATGTTTTTTAAGGAAGAGCATGGTCGTTACGGTTTCGGCAAAAATGCCTACCCTTTTTCTTATCTAAGTTTTGTTCAAAACGGTCAGGATAATCGTGCGTCCAAAGACGGCTACGTTTACATGTACTCACCTGAGGGGGCAAAGAGCAATGAGCTGTTGTTAGCCCGGGTGCCAGCCAGTCAGATAGGGCAGCGCAGTGCATGGCAGTACTTCAGCGGCTGGAATGGACAAACAGCGCAGTGGTCCGCAGATATAAATCAACGACGCCCCAACTTGTATTTGCCGGAGAAGAATTCCGCGGGTGAGTATTTTGGCTGGTATTCGTGGTTGCCTTCAGTGGTTTGGAACCCGGGGTTACAACTTTATGTAATGGCCAATGGCGGCACATACGCAGGTCATGGCATGTCGAATTCATCGGCTGACTACTATAACAAGTGGATGCATACCAAATCCGGTAGTTTGGGGTTGTGGTATTCGGAAAATCCCTATGGTCCGTGGAAGCAGTTTTACTATACTGACCACTGGACTCCGGATAGCTCTGGCAATCTCACCTATCAGCCTAAGTTATCACCCAAATGGATGAGTTCAGATGGTCGTAAGATGACGTTGATTTGGTCTGATGCTCAGCGTAATGCGCAGGGCTATTCGCATAGTGTTAATTATAAGTGGAATCAGATAGAGATCGAAATAGCGACCCATTAAGGTCCAGATTTTCCGTACTTTAACGCCTGCTTTTGCAGGCGTTTTTTGTTTGGTTTCTCGGAGCACGCGAAGAACCATGGTGTTTTACGCAATGTAATTCACAGAATTTCCCAGGTGAAGTCGTAACGTGTGGGGGCGCGTTGTGTTTCGTGTTTAGTGGAAAAAACCAGGAGGAGAGCTCAGGGATAATGCCTCCTCGGAAGCACACAAAGATTTGCTGCCTGCGTTGTAGTGGCAGAATACCCATCGCATTCCGGTGTAAGCCTGATTAACGAGCTTCCGGAAATTTAAAGACGTTTGAAATAGTCCCTGAAACAGCGCTGGTCAAGAATCTCCCCAATCCTGTCTTGTTCTCTCCAGTCGAACATTTGACTGCGAAACCGTGCATGGAATAGTCGTTTTGTTGTCACTTTCCCGGTATCGATTCTCAGCTGGTAATTGCAGGTAAATTTAGTCACCACTGGCTAAATGTGACCCGCGTATTGTTTTGCTTTACCTGGTGTTTGCCGGGAATGTAATGATGTTCAGGCATTGTGTTTAACGCTTCACATTTTCATAACTTGTATACATGCATCAATCTTTTTCTAGCGTTCTGGGGCATAAGTTGCTCAGTCTTGGCACGCTGTACCGGATTGCCGGCGTAATAAATTTACTCAGGGATGTTTTTTGGATTGAAGTCGAATTCTATGCGCCAGTTTTTCTCTGCTGTATTGCTCCTCATCGTTAGTTTTTTCACCACTCAGTTGCATGCTCTCAGTATCTCACTGGATGGATCGCGAACCATTCTCTCGGGTACCGATTGTGGTATCGCAACTTACTCATTCGGTATTGTTCAACAATGGAACGGCACGCCTCTCGATTTGGAGGTTGAGGTTGTAGAGCAGGATAACAACTACAGCAACGGCGATTGTATAGGCGTCTCGGGCGGAATATTCACAGTGAGTCTGCGTGATTCAGATGCTGGTGACGGTGATGATGCAGCCTTTGCCGATGTGATTATGACGATCGTTAACCGGGCTAGTCGGGCTCCGGTATTCGTTGATCGTATTACAGCGACAGGTTTTGATCTGGATAACAATCCAGGTTTTACCGGCACAGATGATATTTATTTAACAGCCGTAGAAGCCCCTTATCTGTCGAACTTGAGTAATGTAATTTACAGCACAGGCAGCTTCGCTGGCGGTCATGATTTCTGGTTCCAGGGCAGCGCCGCGGGCAACTGTGACGATACCCCCGGTTTCGCTGTGCCTGAGTGTCGGGCGGCGGCGAGTTGGGTAGGTGGTGCCGGTAATCAAATATCTTCAATCCGCGTACGTTTTCAGAACGATAACGCCTATGGTACCTACAACACGGCCAACATTTCGGCGTACCGGTTGCTTCAGCTATCACTGGAAACACAGCACGCAGAACAAGTAATTTCCGATACAACTGACCGGGGCGATGCGCCGGCCAGTTATGGTAGTGCGGTTCATCCAATCACATCACTCGATACGTTGTTGAGTAACGGCCTGGCACCTGATAATGATCAGGCGGCGCAAAATAGTGTTGGCGGTGATGCTGATGATAATGACACCGGGAATACCGGCAGCACCGGCATTGCCAAGTATGACGACGAAGATTCGGTACTTCGAAATGGTTTGCCGCTTAATGATCAGACTCTCGATGCCGGTGCTACAGAGACATTTTCTGTTCTGACCTTTGGTAACGGGTATTTATCAGCGTGGATTGATCTAAATATCGATGGGGATTTTCTGGATGCGGGTGAACAAATTCTCGACGATGTGCAGTTTACCGGCTCAACGGTTAACACCACACCGGTTAGTGTCACCATTCCGCAAACAGCAACGGATGGCAATACGTATGTTAGATTTCGTTTTAATAATCAGCCGGGTTTAGGTCCGTCCGGCACCGGGGTTGATGGTGAGGTAGAGGATTATCGTGTTGTTATCGCGTCGATGGATCCGACTTATAATATGGTGAAAACCGCCAGTCCGGCAGTGTTGACAGCGGCTGGCAACATTACTTATACCTTTACTTTTAACAATACCGGCAACGCGGTATTGTCTGATTTAACCATAACAGACCCTGATATAGACAGCGGCACTCTAAGCGGCTGTCCAATAGCATCGCTTAACCCCGGGCAATCTGCTACTTGTACGGCAACTCGTGCGGTCAGTCTGGCGCAGATTGATAATGGCGTTGCGTTGAGTAATACCGCGACTTCCAGTGGTACCAACCCACTAGGTGGCGCGGCCATTGAGACGACGGATGTCGATAACACGGTCAGTACTGTAATCACTCCTGTTTTTACCATTGCCATCGACAAGAGCCAGCCGACTAATGCTGACAACGACGGCACGGGTGATATAAGTGAAGGCGATGTATTAACCTACACGGTAACCTCTACTAATACTGGTACAGCCACCGTCACTAATCTGTTAGTTAGTGATCCAATGCTCACGCCGGGTACTAATAATTGCGCTGTGGTTGCACCGGGTGGTACGTGTGTTTTAACCGGTAGTTATACGGTTACAAGCGGTGATTTAGGAGCGGCGCTAAATAATACCGCCACAGCGGACTCGGATCAGACCGCTCAGGTAAGTGACACAGAAACCGTCACGGTGCCCGCGCCATTGCTGGGACTTGTAAAGTCATTGTCGGGTAATGCAGATGAAGACGGCAGCACTGATGTCAGTATAAACGATACTCTGACCTATACCGTCACAGCCACTAACACTGGCACGGCCAACCTGCTGAATGTGATTGTTGAGGATGTGATGTTAAGCCCGTCTACCGCCACTTGTACAACCCTTTCACCTGGCGCTACTTGTGTACTAACAGGTACCTATTCTGTGGATGCAGATGATGTGACCGCGGGTAATATTGTGAATACTGCCAGTGCAGACTCGGATCAAACAGCTCAGGTAACAGACTCGAACACCCTGCCTGTACCTCAGCCCGCGCTTGGTCTTGATAAAGCTGCGCCGGTTAATGCTGACGGTGATGGTAGTACCGATGTAAGTGCCGGCGACATACTGACCTATACAGTCACTGCCACCAATAACGGTGCGTCGACTCTGACCAATGTCGTTGTAAATGATCCGATGTTAACGCCCGCAACCAATACCTGCGTAACACTTGCGAGCGGCGCAAATTGTGTGCTGGTTGGAACATATACCGTAGTCGCTGCGGATGTAACGGCCGCGTCAATTACAAATACCGCGACTGCGAATTCGGATCAGACCGGCCAGGTTGATGATACGGAAGTGGTGACAGTTCCTGCGCCGGCGCTGGCAATTGATAAAGCAGCACCGGTAAATGCTGATGGTGATGGCAGTGGAGATATAAGTGTTGCTGATGTTTTGACCTACACCGTAACAGCGACAAATTCGGGTGTGGCGTCTTTGACTAATGTCATCGTTAACGACCCGATGTTGAATCCGGATACGGCAACCTGCCCGGCACTTGCCAGCGGCGAAGTCTGTGTATTAAGTGGCACTTATACTGTGTCAGCGGCAGATGGAACTGCAGGCTCTATCACTAACACCGCCACCGCAGACTCAGATCAGACAGGGCAGGTTAGTGACACCGAAGTAGTGTCGTTACCAGTACCTGCACTGTCCCTGGATAAAGCCGCACCAGTCAATGCCGATGACGACGGCAGTACTGATGTGAGTGTTGGTGATGTACTGACTTATACAATAACGGCCACTAACTCCGGTGCAGCAACCCTGACAAATGTGGTTGTTGATGATCCGATGTTAACCCCTGATTCACTGACATGTGCCACAGTAGTTCCCGGCGGCACATGTGTATTGACTGGTACCTATTCCGTCGCTGTAACTGACGTCGGTACAATCAATAATACCGCCACTGCTGTTTCTGACCAGACGCCACAAATTTCAGACAGTGAAGTAGTCAATGTGCCGGCGCCGGCACTTTCAATAAATAAACCCGCACCTGTCAACACAGATGAGGATGGCAGCGGTGATATCAGTGTTGCTGATACGCTGACTTATACAATTACAGCAACCAATAGCGGTACAGCGGTTCTGACCAATGTTGTGGTGACGGATCCATTGATTAGTCCGTCTACTGTGTCCTGTGCATCGGTCTCGGTTGGCGGAACCTGTGTACTAACGGGTGCTTATTCAGTGAGCCCCGCAGACGTGGGGGCAGGCACAATCAACAATACAGCAACAGCCGAAAGCGATCAGACAGCATTGGTGCAGGCCAGTCAAAATGTGCCTTTGGCGTTGCCATCACTCGCGATAAACAAGCCGGCTCCTGTCAATGCTGATGAAGACAGCAGTGGTGACGTGAGTCTGGGTGACACCCTGAGCTATACCATTACTGCGACAAACACTGGTGCAACTAATCTGACTGATGTGGTGGTCTCAGATCCGTTGATTACACCCTCGACGCAGACTTGCGCCCTGGTGACTTCAGGCAGCGATTGTGTACTTGTTGGTAGTCTGTCAGTAACGGCGGCTCATGTTAGTGCAAAGATAATTGATAACACCGCCACTGCTGACTCTGACCAGACCGGCTCTGTTGATGCGCAGCAGACAGTTAATCTGCCCACGCCTTCTCACACGATTGATAAAGCGGCACCGGTAAATGCTGACGAGGATGGCAGTGGTGATGTAAGCACCGGTGATACTTTGAGTTATACCATTACAGCCACTAATGCCGGAACCGCGACGCTTACCAACCTGCTTGTCAGCGATCCAATGATTACACCTTCCAGTAATAACTGCGCTGTAGTTGCACCAGGAGCTACCTGTGTATTGCTCGGTGACTATCAGGTTACCGCCACCGATGTGGCGAATGGCAGTATTGTCAATACGGCAAGTGCGGTGTCAGATCAATCACCTTCGGTCACTGACATTGAAACTGTGCCAGTGCCAAATCCGCTGCACAGCCTGGATAAATCAGCACCTGTAAATGCAGATGAGGACGGCAGTTCCGATATCAGCCTGGGCGATACGCTGACCTATACTGTGACAGCGACGAATACCGGTAGTGCAACACTCACAAATCTGGTCATAACCGATCCAATGCTTACACCGGGAACAAATACCTGTGCCATTGTCGCCACTGGTGCTACCTGTGTACTGACGGGAGTCCATACGGTCACAGCGGCAGATGTAGCGGCCGGAACAATTGTCAATACCGCGAGCAGTGTGTCTGATCAAACCACTGCGGTTGATGATACCGAAACTGTTCCAGTGCCCACTCCCGCGCTTGCGATTGCAAAACCGGATCCTGCCAATGCTGATGAAGATGGCAGCGGCGATGTCAGTGCCGGTGACACACTAACTTATACAATAACGGCAACCAACAACGGTACCGCTACGCTTACAAATATTACCGTCAATGATCCAATGTTAACCCCGGACAGCAGTAACTGCGCGAGTTTGACGGTAGGAGCGACCTGCGTATTGACCGGTAGTTATGTGGTGTCGGCAGCAGATGTGAGCGCTGCATCCATCGTTAATACCGCATCCGCGAATTCTGATCAGACGGGCCCGGTCGATGCGACCAATACGGTCAGTCTGCTGACTCCTGACCTGTCAGTCGACAAAGCTGCGCCGACAAATGCTGATGAGGACGGCTCTACAGATATCAGCGCGGGAGACACGCTGACTTATGTGGTAACCGCAACGAATAACGGTTCTGCAACGCTGACGAATGTTGTGGTCACCGATCCTATGCTAACACCGCAAACACAGACCTGCGCGACGCTTTCAGCTGGTGGCAATTGTGTGCTGAGTGGTACCTATATAGTCAACGCTTCAGATGTCGCCGCAGGTCAGATTGTCAATACGGCGAATGCGGATTCCGATCAAACTAATGCGATTACCGACACCGAGACAGTGCTGCTGCAGGCACCCGCGCTGACTCTGAATAAACCGGCACCATCCAATGGCGACCAGGATGGCAGTGGGGATGTGAGCGTCAATGACATCTTGACCTATACGATTACTGCTACGAATTCAGGTGGTGCCACACTGACAAATGTCACGGTGAATGATCCTCTGATTACACCGGCGACTACCTCC
>CAKZVB010000068.1 GCA_937922015.1 uncultured Granulosicoccaceae bacterium | reverse complement strand
AGCGGTAAAGGTGGATGGGACACTTGTAAGCTGGGGAGCAGACGATTTCGGCCAGGTGTCACTAACGCCGGGTGGCAGTGATTTTATAGCAGTCGCGGCTGGTCCCGGTCACGGCGTCGGTCTCAAGGCCGATGGCGCAATAGTGAGCTGGGGCAATGGGTTTAACACATTTGTTACTGCTGATACGGACTTTGTAGCGATCGCTGCGGGTTCATACCACAGTGTTGCATTAAAAGCCGATGGCACGGTGAGCGCCTGGAATGACGTAGAATTTGTGAGTGATGTGGCGTCGGTACCTGCGGGTGATAACTACATCGATATAAGCGCCGGGGAGAGTCACGGCTTGGCGCTAAGGGAAGACGGCTCCTTGTTAAGTTGGGGCGAAACTTCTTCGGGTACCGTAGTTGCAACGCCTGACGGTACAGAATTTATCGGGATCTCCGCTGGTAGTGAGTACAGCATAGCGTTAAAACAGGACGGTTCCATTGTCGCGTGG
Organism: uncultured Granulosicoccaceae bacterium; assembly: GCA_937922015.1. Classification (GTDB taxonomy): domain Bacteria; phylum Pseudomonadota; class Gammaproteobacteria; order Granulosicoccales; family Granulosicoccaceae. The sequence continues at coordinate 5,396 of CAKZVB010000068.1, read as the reverse complement.
GGCAATTCAGATCTCGGTTCTCTGCCCACAGGAAACAATTTTATTGCTGTCTCAGCAGGACTATCTCATGGTGTGGCACTAGCAGGCGACGGTTCAATTATCAGTTGGGGTGAGGACTGGGACGGGCAGGTTTCGTCTACCCCTGCCGATGCCGATTTTATTGCAATAGATGCAGGTGAAGATCATAGCTCTGCGATTCGTACAGACGGCTCTCTGGTCAGTTGGGGTAGCGACTACTTCGGCGAGGTTTCAGATACCCCGTTGGATACCGGATATAGCGCAGTTTCAGCGGGGTATGGATACAGCATTGCATTGCGAACTGATGGTTCGATTATCGTATGGGGGTTGGACGATTTCGGCCAGATCAGTGATGCGCCCAACGATACTGATTTTGTGGCGATTAGCGCCGGTACCTGCCATGCGATTGCACAGCACTCCGACGGATCACTGACCAGTTGGGGTTGCGACGACGACGGCCAGGTGACTGATTCACCTGCCGGTACGGACTTCATTGCAATCACGGCGGGAACCTACAACAGCTATGCACTAACAGGCAGTGCTGTAACCACGCCTTCTATTACCTCGCCAATGGCCGGTACAACACTGGCGAGCGCGAATGATATCGTCGTCGAGTGGCAGCAAGGGTCAGCCGATGTGACTGACTGGTGGCTATATGCAGGCTCAAGCGCTGGTGCCTGGGATTATCATAACTCCGGATTATTGGCCGCATCTGATCTGCAGGAAACTGTCACCAACCTACCGGAAGATGGTAGCGTGATCTATATTCGCCTGTGGTATCGCACCCTGGACGATGGCTGGGATTTCATACAACTGTCTATTAACGCGTCGGGGATGCCACCCGCTATCTATAGTCCGTTGTCCGGTACTGAACTCAACGGGGCGGTTCAGGTATTCGAGTGGCAGGATAACGGGTCAAGCATTATTGATCATCAGCTGTATGTCGGGTCGTCGGTCGGCCTTAGTGACTACTACAATAGCGGCTTGGTCGGAACCGATCTGTCGGCCACTGCGGTAGGATTGCCTGCTGATGGCGAAAGTATTGTCTATGTCCGGCTGTGGTACAGGAAAAGCTCCGGTGCATGGGCGTATACAGACTCCAGCTATCTGGCTGGCGTTAATCCGGCTCCAACCCCCCTTATTATTAACCGCCAACCTGGCACTGTGTTAGCGGGCATGGAAGATACGTTCGAATGGGACGCCAACGGCTCGGGCGCACCGCAATATTGGCTGCAGGCGGGTTCGGCTATGGGCAGTCTGCAATACTACAATAGCGACATGGGAGGACAAACCAGTGCGGTAGTATCTCCACTGCCTGTCAATGGCAGCCCGGTCTGGGTCAGGCTTTGGTACCGTGCCGGGGTAGGTAGTCCGTGGGCATACATAGACAATCAATATATTGCCAGTGGCACCGGTCCCGTTCTGACAGTGTCGGCTGGAAATGACATCCTCGCTGCGCCTGACGATACGTTTTCATGGAGCGATTCAACTGCGACTATTACCTCCTGGTGGCTTTATCTCGGTTCAACAGCAGGCGGCAGCCAGTATGAAAGCAGCGGCCCTCTATCCGGCGTAAATACCTATACAACGACCGAAAGCAATCTTCCGTCGGGCAGTGTGGCTGTGTATGCCCGGCTATGGTACCAACAGGGCCCTGACACTCCCTGGCAATGGATTGATCGCCAGTTTATCTCTGCACCGTGAGCTTTGTTTCGCGATCGAACTTTGCGAGGAGAAATGGGGATGTACTCGACTCGCCCTAATGGCGTGAGCAACTAGTGTTGAGTCGCAGCCGTAAATGTAGCAACGTATCTACAATCACTCGAGTTCAACCAGTGAATGCCAGCATGGCAATAGGGGTTTGGTATAGATGCCACCAAAAACAGTGAGTAGTCGACAGTTTAATCAAGATTCAAGTGGTGCAAAAAAGGCTGCGAATGATGGGCCGGTGTTCATAACTGACCGAGGTGAGCCTTCACATGTGTTGTTGTCCATTGCTGAATACCATAGGTTGGTTGGCGAGGGGGGCAAAATCATAGATCTGCTCGCGATGAGTGCAGCGGACGATAGTGATCTGCAGGTGCCGAGGCTCGGATCCGTATCTAAGCCTGTGGATCTGGACTGATGTTTCTGGTTGATACAAACGTTGTATCCGAACTAAGAAGATCCAAGACAGGTAAGGCAGACGCAAATGTGTTGAGTTGGGCTGAGTCTGTGTCGCCAGTAGAGCTATACATTTCAACTATTTCAATTCTCGAAATTGAAATTGGTGTCTTGCAAGCGGAGCATAGGGATCACAGGCAGGGGAAGGCATTGCGAAACTGGTTCGAGGGCCAGGTATTAACTGTTTTTCATGAGCGTGTTATACCAATTGATTTGGAAGTGGCGCGTCGTTGCGCTGATCTGCATGTTCCTGATCCGGCGGCTGATCGTGATGCGCTGATTGCGGCGAGTGCGCTTGTACATGGAATGTCGGTTGTAACTGGAAATATTTCGGATTTCAGTGCGTCCGGCGTACCATTAGTCAACCCTTGGATGGGTAGTAGGTAACCTAAAAAGAGAAAGTGACAAAGAGATTCAGGTCTATGAACACTAGGCGATTGTAACAGCGTATCGTAGTGGTGATTACACGTTGGCGGGCATCGGTAAGCACTTTGATTTGCACTTTTCAACTGTTGGAGGAATAGTCCGGAACTATAGCAAGTGAAATCGTGCTTATCGCTATGCCCCTGTTTCTGGGTGGGCACTGGTTTGATAAGATAGCGCGAGGGGCAACATGGTACTTGAAGTAGCGTTCTCCTCTCAAAGCGAATATATCGTGACATACAACTCGAAGGACTTCGTGGGCAAGGGCATCGAAAAATCATTTGGTATCAAGCCAGTAAACGCAAGAGAATTTCTACTTGAAATAGGGAGAATAGATAGATGAGTACAATGACTGTCAGGCTTCCTGAATCGCTACATGATCAACTAAAGAAATTAGCCAAAGCTGAAGGTATATCAATCAATTAATTCTTGGTAGTTGCAGCTGCTGAAAAAATGTCAGCGCTTAAGACTGTTGAGTATCTTGAGTCAGAGGCGGAACCAGGGAGCCGTAAAGGCTTTGAACGTGTATTGCGTAAAGTGCCTGATTCTCAGCCAGATGAAGCTGATAACTTTAACAATTGACGTTGTCATGCGTGGGTGCAGATGGATAATCACTACCAGATAATGATCGAGACTGTTGATGGTAATCGGTCAAAAGAAATGCAGCAATTCTTGAATGGCATGCGGAAAAAAGACGAGGTCTTTGTTATTTGATTGAGCGATCGACTACTCTCCTTTTTTTGCTGTGTGATCAAGACCCAGTCTTCAAGCTCCAAATCAGACACTCGCGAAAGCTCACGAGAAATATTGCTGACCAACACACAATCAGCGGCGATAGCGTGTCCAGCTTTCGCTGTGTCATTTGCACTAATTGGGGTGCCGGCTTTTTCAAGTTGCTTCTTGATTGTTGTGCTTGCGTCTACGGCCTGACGATCCCAAGCCAATTCCATGTCGATCCGTTGCACAATGCATCCACCGATATTGGTGTTTGGGAGACACTCCCGTATAGTCTGCACCGTACTGCAACTCTGCGTACGTGATGGCAGATATCACCCGATGCTGAGACTGGTTACCTCCTGGAGCCTGCAGCACCTTAACGGCCGTTCACACATTATGTAGCTACAAATGCAGGTGTCGAGCATATACGTCTCTTTTTTCAACCGACTCGATCTTCATCGCTGACGATATTTTCGTTCGGTTTTAGATTTGAGTGAAAAAGGCGGCTAAAATCAATAAATCGCGATTTGTGATACATTACCGGCCCTTATTTACCGCTGAAACAGACTTTTTGAGGTCGGTGTCCGACGACAACGCCTTAAATTGAACGAAAGCCCTGAAGGGCCATTTCTATGCCCGGCCCTGAGACTGTCGGGGAAGTTGTCCCGAATTCAGCTAAACTCTTGTAATAAATAGCTAAAGTAACCAAGCCAGTGACCCAGCAACGATTAGTTCGAAAACGAAAACGGCGGCAACGCGTGGTTTTCGATCCGCCACTTCAGTTTAAAACTTTTAGTTTTTTGCCATCGCCCCATTCCTTGCTGAGTGCTGTGTTGCTGTGGGGGCTGCTGCTGAGTGCCGTCGGTGTAATGGCTTTTGCGACTTATGTCACCACGAACACGGTTGAGCGATTTAAGGTGACGGATGCGCTGTTTGAGTATCAGTCCTTTGATGATGATCTCGCTGATTGGGAAATCAGCGATGCGGAGTTTGGTGGCGCGGCTGTAGCTGATGGAGTGCTCGCGATCGAGCAGTATGAGGCGACTGGAAGTGTGGTCTTGTCACAGGAGATAAACTTAGAGCCGGACGATAAATATCTGCGGTTCACGGGGGCAGTTTCCGGTGAAGACATTGTTCCCGGTAAAGAGAACTGGGAAGCGGCGAGGGTTATCTATCTGGAGCTGGATGAATCCGGTAAGCACGACCGGCGTAAACGGCATGAGCTGGTCAGGCTGAAGGGAACGGAGGATGTGCAGCAATACAGTGCCGATATCGCGCTGGCGGCGTCCACCGTGGCATTGAGAATTTCAATGCAGATGCATAAGACAGTCGGGAAAATGGAAGTTTCTGCGTTGGCGCTGCATCGATCAGAGTTATCGGCGGATTATAAGCTCAGCAGATTGCTGCTTATTTGTGGTTGGTCTGCGCTATTGCTCTGGTGTGTCTATCTTCTGTTTCGTGCGGCACCGACGGTTGCCGGTGGTGCTTTTGTGCTGTTTGCGGGGTTGGTCTTTGTGCTTGGCATATTGTCCCCCGGTTCGATCAATAGCCGTTTCTTTGCATGGGTGGAAGAAACAGCGGGTATCTCCGGCGAGCACATGGAATATGTGGCGCATTTTGTGGGTTTTATGCTCTTTGGTCTGGTGCTGAAATTATTTCAGGCGCGCAGGCCGGTGTTGGTTCTGGTTGCGGTATGCGCGATAGTCAGTCTGGTGTCTGAGGTGTTGCAGCTAATGACACTCGACAGGCGCCTTCAGTACATCGATATGATTATAAATTTCTCCGGTGCGGTGTTGGGGGTGATGCTTGGTTTTGTGGTGCTGAGAATAGGGCGCGGCATAAGCAGGTGGCGCTTCAGACGGGAAAACGCACGGCGCGAGGCAGAAGACGAAGCGGAAGATGAGTTCGCAAAGGGTGAGTTTGTCGACGAAATTGATTCAGTGTATCAGGACAACGAACTACGCTGAATTCTCAACACACGCGCCAGTGTTCTGCTGGTGCTGGTTTGAACTTCTATACAGCGGCTTTCTAACTTCTACACGGTCACGGGTATTAGTTATGGCCTGTGAAATATC
>CAKZVB010000067.1 GCA_937922015.1 uncultured Granulosicoccaceae bacterium | reverse complement strand
GACAGTCGAAGAGTATATGGGCTATGCTAAAGAGCTCGATACGATGGCAGCAGAGGTTTACCGGTACTTGAATTTTCATGAGATTGAGAATTTTCAAAATGCTGCCGAGCAGACCAAAGTCAAATTTAAGGATATTGCAGTTACTATTGCTGCGTAGTTTTTTCGCTATTCAGTTGTTTGAGAAAGGGGCTTTTTGGGCCCCTTTTTTTGTTGATATGCATTGTTGTTTTGCCTGTTGCCGGCGGTATCCAGCCTGATCTGACGTTTACTTAATTTTTTGATACCCATCTCTCGCAGTCTTTCTAACGTTTTAGTCCCTGCTTTCTTTTTTCTGGCGGCCACATTGGTAGTAGGTGATAATGGTCGCCAGTACTGCATCGGCAGCAGTGGGACGGGGAAAAATGAAAACAGTATCTTTACAAGTCAATGGTCGTGCTGCTTCGATGGAGGTAGAAGAGCGTACCTTGCTGGCAGACGCGCTACGCGATGAGCTTGGGTTGACGGGCACACATATCGGCTGTGATACCAGCCAGTGTGGCTGCTGTACCTTGCAGATGGATGGGCACACCGTGAAGTCCTGTACAGTGCTTGCGTTGCAGGCTGAAGGGTCTGCGATTACGACCATTGAAGGGCTGGCGCCAGCAGACAACCTGCATGTGGTGCAGAAGGCATTTTCTAATTGCCATGGCTTGCAATGCGGGTTTTGTACACCGGGTATGATCATGGCAACCATCGAGTTGCTAGGTCATACACCTGATCCAACTGACGATCAGATCAGGCAGGGCTTGTCGGGTAATTTGTGCCGCTGTACCGGGTATTTAAATATCGAAGCCTCTGTGCGCGCGGCAGCAGCAGAGCTGGCGACGCAAAAGGCATCACTACCCGAGCCACGCACCAGCGTGCCTGGCGGCAGAGGCAGACGATAATGGACCTGATGCGCCACGAAGATAAACGGCTGATCACCGGCACCGGTAAATTTTCGGCTGACTGGAACTTTCCGGGGCAGTGCCACGTTGCCGTGGTTCGCTCTGTACACGCCCATGCACGCATTAACCGTGTCGATACCAGCGCGGCAGAGTCGACCCCCGGGGTATTGATGGTCCTGACGGCAGCGGATGTCACCGCTGCACGTATGTCGCCGATCCCGTCCGGCCCCGATATCAAGGGCGTTGGGGGACAGGTAATTTCCAAAGGTGAGCTGCCAATTCTGGCTATTGACCGTGTACGCTTTGTTGGCCAGCCAGTTGCCATGGTGGTGGCCGAGACCGCTAATGCCGCGCATGATGCCTGCGAGGTTGTCGAGGTTGACTACGAGGTGTTGCCGGTAGTCGCCAGCGTTGAACAGGCACTGCAGGACGATGCGGTAGAACTGCACTGGAATGTAGACGGTAACAAGCCACTGGTCTTTGAAAGTGGTGACGAGGCTGCGGTTAATCAGGCCTTTGCGAACGCGCACAAGACTTCATCAATTACCATCAACAGTCAGCGTTTGTATGGTGCGCCAATGGAACCGAAGGCGATTGTGGTAAATCACGATGCAGCGCGCGGTGTGACAGTGGTGCATACACCGACTCAGGGTATGTTGGGTATGCGAGCTTCACTGGTTGCGGTGACCGGTATACCGGCTGAGCAACTTGAAATTGTCGCACAGGATGTTGGCGGGTCGTTTGGTCTGCGTGGCGGGCCGGGGCCAGAGCATGCCTTGTTGATTCTTGCAGCGCGTCGGCTGCAGCGGCCGGTCAAATGGGTTGCACAGCGATCAGAGCTTTTTATAGGGGAATGGCACGGCCGCGGTTTGACACTGGCCGGTTCTCTTGCGCTGGATAAAGACAATAAAATAACGGCGATTCGCTTCGAAGATCACGCCAACCTGGGGGCGTATAATTGTTACTTTGGCGGTTTTATCGGTACCAATAACCTGTCGGTGACGATGGGGGGCGCGTATCAGGTGCCGGCGTTGTATATGAGATCGACACTGGTGTTAACCAATACGGTGCCGGTGTCTGCCTATCGCGGTGCCGGCCGTCCCGACATTGCATTTGCTATCGAACGCCTTATCGACCATGCCGCGACCGAGCACGGTCTTGATCCGGTAGAATTTCGCCGTAAAAACTTTATTAAAAAATCTGCCTTTCCGTACACCACCGCCAATGGCTCTGTGTATGACTGTGGTGACTTTCATACCGTGCTTGATAAGGCGCTGGATCTTGCAGACTACAAAAACTTCAGCCAGCGCCGTCAGTCTGCGCTTGCCGCAGACAAGCTGCGCGGTATCGGTATTGGCTATTACGTTGAAAAATCCGGTGCCGGCGGGGCACCTAAAGATGAGGTCTCCTGTCACTTTAACGCCGATGGAACCTTAACCCTGCATGCGGTGTCAGGGCCGTCAGGGCAGGGGCATGAAACCGCTTATGCACAGATTATGGGTGAGGGGCTCGGGATTGACCCGCAGCATATTAACTATCAAGCGGGGAACCCCGCGCAGAAGCTGGTCGGTAATGGTACAGGTGGTTCACGGTCTTTGTATGGCACCGGCTCGGCGTTTAAAAACCTGATTGATATTGTCATAGAGACCGCGACTCCCTTTGCGGCGCGGCATCTTAACGTAAATGCCGAAGACGTGGCTTTTTCCAATGGCCAGTTTATGGGCCGCAACGGTGCAAAGGGCGTGAGCCTTATTGAGCTGGCGGTTGGTTTGTACGGGTCGACCGGCAATACTGAAAAACATCCGTTTGATGTGTCGGCAGAAACCATCACCGGCGCTAATTACCCTAACGGCTGCCATATAGCCGAAATTGAAATTGATCCCGAAACCGGGGTTTGTGAAATTGTTTCTTATAACGCTGTCGATGAGCTGGGCAATGTGATTTCACCGCAGATGGTGCAGGGACAGGTACATGGCGGGGTGGTGCAGGGAGCTGGTCAGGCGTTTAGCGAGGCGATGATCTACGATGCCAGCGGGCAGTTGATGACAGGCAGCTTTATGGACTATGCCATGCCGCGAGCAGGAGCGGTGCAGTCTATGGTGACTGATACCTACTCCGTACCGACCGTGTTAAACGAGCTTGGCTCGAAAGGGGTAGGTGAATCCGGTTGTTCTGGTTCGCTGCCGGCTTTGTCAAATGCAATGATGAATGCACTGCATCATGTGGGAGTCGGTGCTATGGATATGCCATACACGCCTCACAGGGTATGGAATCACCTGCAACAGGCAAAGCTTGAAAACACAGCGTAGGATAACAATATTATTGAAGGGTGCATTTGCAGCGGACGGCCGCTTTTGAATAATAAGGCTTCATTTTGATCACAAGATTATTACCTGGTGTGCGACGTAGTTTTAAGTCTCTTTCCGAGAAAGAAATTCTGGCGCTGGCGATATCATCAGAAGAGGATGATTCCCGAATCTACCGGGCCTATGCCGAAGGCTTGCGTGCCGACTATCCGGCCTCTGCGGAGGTTTTCGATGGTATGGCCGAGGAAGAAAACGAGCATCGCCAAAGCCTGATTGACCTGTTTCAGAAGCGTTTTGGAGACAACATTCCACTGATCAGACGCGAGCACGTGCGTGGCTATTATGAGCGCCGTCCGGACTGGTTGGTCAGCCCGCTCAATCTGGAAAAAACCCGTGCAACAGCGGCCGATATGGAGCGTCAGGCGGAGCGATTTTATCGTGCGGCAGCGGCGTGTACGTCAGATGCCGATACTCGTCGTCTGCTTGGTGATCTGGCGGTTGCAGAGGCGCAGCATCAGCATGCGGCTGTTCGCCTGCAGGAAACTCTGGTGCCCGAAGGGGTCCGCAACGAAGAAGAAGACGTTGAGAAACGACGTTTTTTACTGACCTATGTGCAACCTGGTCTGGCCGGTCTGATGGATGGTTCTATTTCGACCCTTGCACCTATTTTTGCGGCCGCTTTTGCGACAGGAAATACCTGGACCACATTTTTGGTGGGCCTGTCGGCGTCGGTGGGTGCGGGTATCTCTATGGGGTTCACAGAGGCTATCCATGATGACGGGGTGTTGTCGGGTCGGGGTTCACCGATAAAGCGTGGCCTGGCATCCGGCATCATGACCACCATCGGTGGGCTGGGGCATACACTGCCGTACCTGATACCGGATTTTAAAATCGCTACCGGCTTAGCGATAGCTATTGTGTTCGTTGAGCTGTGGGCAATCACCTGGATACAAAACCGTTATATGGAGACTCCGTGGGGACGAGCGGCGATTCAGGTCATATTAGGTGGTGCGCTGGTGTTTCTGGCGGGTATCCTGATTGGAAATATCTAAAATGTCAGGATGTGCAGGCGCTAAAAACCCGATGTGTACATTTGCCTGGGATTTGTAAAATGGTAGTCGAAACATTTGTTTTTCGGCCAGCTGAATTACGGTATATTGGTCAGCGTCAGTCACACCTGAACATACTGTGTACGAGGTTTACCTCCAAGTCCTGACATCCATGGATTCGAAATACAAACGAGCCTGTATAAGACCCTTAAGCCCACGTGTCGAGATGGAACAATTACCGGATTTATGGTGAAAGCGGTCTAATACCCTGCTGTGTCCATCAGTAACAAATAATGAATGAGTAACAAAATGCCCGGCGAATTCAGTATCGAAGAACTCGATGCTCTCGATGATGCACAACTGGTAAAGCTTGACTGGAAAAACCTTACCCGTTTGAACGGTCGTCTTCTTGAGCTGCATGCAGAAGGGGCGCTTGGAAATGAAGGCCTGGCCAAGTTGCCACGGCGTCCGATCTTGTGCATCGATCAAATCGAGCGTATAGACGACGAAGGTATCGAAGCCACTTTTACGTTTGCTGCCAGCGCTGATCAGTGGGCGTTTGACACAGATGAATCCCTGGAAATGTTGTTTCAGGATCAGCTTGATCAACTGGTTGGCTTCTGGGGTTGTCGCAAAGCAGATGGCATCGGCAGGGCGTTATCATCCGGTGCATCAAAGCTACATCAGTCGCTTGATTTTCAGGCCGGTAAGCAGGTTCGGTTTGTAATGGAAAAGCGTAAGTGGATGGAAAATAAAGCAGCTGGCGGTGGCGGCACGGCAGTGTTTAACGGTCGAATTCTGGACGAGCACGGCGAGGTGATGCTGGAGACCAAGAACGTTATTGTCGGTATCCTGCGACCGGAAGACATTAATGCGTTGAGAAAAGAACACGGCGGATCGCAGGGTGTAGATTCTGATTCTGTGGGGAATCCATCGCAGTTGCGTATTCCGGTGTATGACGAGAACACCATTGAGATCGTTCGCAATGGTGATGCGCTTGGCCCGGTGGTAGCACTTCAGAAAATCGACCCGCTACTTTGGCCGTTGCGATATCACTTTCGTGGTGATCCGGTGGTGCCTGGTAACTTCGGTACTCACGGTATGATCGCGTTGCTTAAAGAGATAGCGCAGCGTGAATTCAATCTGAAGCAGCCTGTGTTCACCTCATTGGTGACGAAAAAATTCTCGGGAATGATTTTCGAAGATCCAAAGCAAATACGTTTTGAGCTTCTTGATGTTCACATGGATGATGGCAAAGTTGTCGCGAAAGAGGCGAATTTATACCTTGAGAATAGTCAGGGTGAACGCATGATTGCAGACCCTATTTACACGTTCAAAAATATCGCAGTCGCTGATAGCTGACAGTTATTCAATGAGCGGCTCCCTTTGGATAGCCTGTAATTGATCGGTTTTACGCATGAGTAAACTGGTTGGGCGGGCAGATCGTACGGGGATTTGTGCGGTCTGGCGTCTCAGACTGCCGGGCGGACACCGGGGTATTTAATTCACTCCCACAGCTGCCCTCATTGTGCAGCTTTAATACGTCACGCTATTTACACCTGGTCGTCCGCCAGCTTTAGAATGGTATTCCATTGTTTTTTAGTCACTGGCTGAATGGAAAGGCGACTGCCTTTTTGCAGCAATACCATCCCGGATAAGGACTTGACTGTGCGCAGTGTTTCCAGCGATAGAATTTGTGTGAATTTCTTTTTGAATTTCACATCGACCATGACCCAGCGCGGGTTGTCTTCAGTGGATTTCGGGTCATAGTATTTTTCCTTTTTGTCGAAGGCTGTATGATCGGGGTAGGCCTCTTTTACGACTTCGACCAGCCCGACAATGCCGGGTACCTTGCAGCTTGAATGGTAAAAAAATCCGAGATCACCTTTGTGCATCTGATCTCGCATAATATTGCGTGCCTGGTAGTTGCGAATACCATCCCAGTGATCGCGTTTGCCTTTCATATTTTGCAGATCGTCAATGCTGAAGGCATCGGGTTCGGATTTAAAAAGCCAGTAGTTCATGTGAAATTGATCTTTGTCAGGGCTCAGGGGTGATGATACATAACAGAGTTTTTTCTATCACCTTTTGCGGTGTTTGATCAGATGTTCTGAACCCGGTGGTCTGCGACGTATGTTATTTCGCACTGCCAGACAGGGGCGCAAGCGGTTTGTTGTATGTTTGTCAAATTCCGGAGAATTAATATGACAACACCAGCAGAGGGTATATTAACGACCGGTTTTGTCGAAGAGGTTATTGGCCATATGAACACTGACCATGCCGATAGTTTGAAGGATTATGCGCGCGCATTTGCGGCTGTTGACTGGGCAGACAATGTCGTGATGACTGAACTGCAGATTAGTGGTATCGGATTATTGTGTCAGTCTGACGCGGGTCGTGAAGAGGCGGTTTGGGTGGCATTTGAGGCGGAGATTAAACGCCAGGAGCAGGTTCGCGGTGTCCTGGTGGCGCTGGCTAAAAATGCTCGTAAATCTTTTGGCAGAAACCAAACCTGAACAGAGGCTAAGCTTCTGTTCAGGTGGTCTTACCGGCTTGAAACTAGGCGTAAATGCTGCGGGTAGAATTTACGACTTGTTGCAGTTGCGTCTGTTTGCCTACGTGTGCGACCAGATTAGCAACCCTTAGCGGCTTGCCGGCGCGGTGCCGTGGGTAGCTGGTTTCATGCTGGGTGGCAACGGTTTCGACAATAGGTATAGAACGGCTTTTGCCGGCGCCGATGGCATAGGCACTTTTATCAAACAGTGAATTCAGGTCGAAGGTTTTCTCACCGGTGTGCACAATACCGGGATAAATGTGTCGAACAATGACCAGTTTATCGCTGTTATTGGTGATTTTTACTGTTGGCTGGTCGTCGACGAGCAGCGAGATAGATAGCTCATAGGTGCTATCAGAGAGCGATACCAGCGTGTCCCGGGGTTGCTTGATTTCAGTCTGTAGCGCGGAGTTTCCGACCACAGCGGCGGCCGAAAGGCTGGGTAGGGCGGTCACAAGCGCCGAGCCGCCCAGCGTAACAAGTGTTTTTCTCTTGGCAAGATCGATGATCATTTAAATCTCTGTGTGTTGTTGAGCCTTCAACAATATTTGCTCAAAGTTGAACACAAACTGAACGAACTCTTTGCCGGGATGCTGCTCACTGGCGATATTTGCTCGATTAGTTATCCGGCGGGAGTGATGGTAAATGAGTAACTGCGCGGTGTTCCCTCGATGGATTGATCGAACTTGAGAAACATTATGCCGCTGAATCCGGGGGTGATGCTGGTATTGACGGATGAGTCGGTGGTGCTAATCAGAGTTTGCGTGAGTGGGGTCAGGGAATTTCCCAGTACCACAATTCGAAGTGGATTGTTGGTATCAGAGGCATGAGCGGGCACCGAGAGGTTTAATGACTGGCCGGCGGTGACATTGATAGAGAAGTAGTCCACGTCGTCGTGTGGTCCCATGGTTGAGAAGTACTGAGCGCCGCCCTCAACTGGAAATGCGGAGTTTGACGTATTATTGGGCTCGTGGGATGAAGGATCCTGTAGCAGGCCATTGGCAACAGACAGATGTGCATCTACAAAAAACTGGTGAAAACCATCTTTAACCCCGTCTATATCGAATATTAGTTCACAGTCCTGGGTGGCCGTGTATTCGAAGCTTCTTGTGGTTTGCACTGGTAACTGCTGGCTTTGAACGCCGGAGGCTCCTTGCGGACAGAAGTCTGTGCGCATTTTCGTCGTTACTGTGCTGCTGCTTGTCTCTCTATTCTGGATATCAATGGAGTATGAAATACCGGATTTTACGTTCAGCGACAGGCGCTTTGTATTGTAGATTTCGCTGGAAAATGGAATGTTGTTGCCACCAAAAGCCAGTTGAACACGAACGATTGCTGGTAGTGGATCACCTGTGAGCTCGTCGGTCAGCACAGGGTCACCGGGTAGCGGACCAATATTTGAAATTACAACAGCGGGTTCTGTTGAGGGGGTGCTGTCACTACCGCAGGCAAACAGAAAAATGCTCAGTGAAGCGATGGTGCAAAGCTTAATTATCATCGTGACAAACTCTTTTTAAAAACTCGAACCAGCGTTGTGTTTCAGAAAGCCGGAATCAATCGTAGTTCCGGAAGTGCTGGTGTCAGGGCGGTTGAATGTATACTACTATTTTCCGCTTCGTTGTGTGACTGTCTGTGTCGTGATTGGCAGAACAAAGAACGAACGCTGGTAATTGTGGCGAATGCCGGTATGCCGGTGTCGGGCCTTCAGCTTTCAGAGTGTGCGAATGAGGTAAACATTTGGTTCTTTACTTTATAGGCAGTAGAGGGCGAAGTGGCAGGCAATGGTCCACTTTATTTTCAGGTCGCGCTCGCTTTAGCATTGGCAACACGGGGTGGGCCAGTTGGTCTGGCTCCGATGGAGTTTAGCGTTTGACTAAAGGCAACGTCTGCCGGAGATTTACTATGAAATCGAGGCAGTTTAAACAAATGATTAATCTGGATACTTTGGATGTCGCCCTACACTATCGAACAGGAACCACCGAAAAGGAATAAGCGCTTTCGGTACCTTCGGCTTTCTGGTGAAACTTTAAAAGCATAAGTCCTTTGAACGTTGTACTAAGCGTTATCTCACCGGAGGTCGATTCCACGTTTTTCTGGTCAAGCAGGTTCAGCGACGAGTCAAAGAGCTCCAGCTGCAGTGAGCTATTGTTTGAAGGTTGTTCGATTGCGGATATAGTAAAAGTCTGTCCGGATTTTACTTTGAGTGAGTAATAGTCGGTAGAGTCGTATTGACGCATTGATGAGGTATATCTAACCCCTGGATTTACAGGGTAGGCAGAGTTTGGAGAGTTGTTCGGCTCGTGAGATACTCTATCTTGCAGCAGGCCGTCTGCGACACTGGTGTGCGCATGAAATTGTAGTTTGTGAGTCTGGCCGTGCACGCCATTGATGTCAAAAATCAGTTCGCAATCCTGTGTGGCGGCATATTCAAACGTTCTCGTGCTGATACGCGGGAGGTCTTTTGTCAGGTTACCGGAACCCGCTTCCGGACATAGCTCGGTTCGCATGCTGGCAGTCGCCGCACTGCTGCTGTCTTCGTGGTTTGATATGTCGATGGAATAGCTGGTGCCGGCACTTACGAGCAAAGAGTGTCGTTTAATGTTGTACTTTTCATCAGAGAAAGGAATCTCGGTTTGTCCGAAAGCAAGCTTGTTTCTTAAAATCGGCGCAAGCGTTTCGCCTGTGGAATCATCCGTAAGAACCGGGTCACCGGGGAGAGGACCGGTTGGTTGGGAAATGACGGTAGGTCGAACTTTGCCGTCGGTGGCGCAGGCGCTGATCGTTATACTAATCAGGGCGAATATGCCGAGTCTGTGTTTCACTGAAAACGCCTCTAGCGGTTGGGGATTTTGAATTTTCCGAGGCTACCGATTTTAGCTGGCTGCGGCAATTGAGTTTGCTTTTAGATTTGTCGGGATGATATGGGTTTATCATTGTGATGGTAAATAATTGGTGTAATGTGCGCTGCGTTAGATTGACAGGTGAAACGAAATGGCTTTGAGCTCTACGATTAATAAGGTGTCGCTTGGTATCGCAGATATGGATCGGCACTATTATGAGACGCACGAATTAACCATAGCGCAGCATCCGTCTGAAACCAGCGCGCGGGTGTTAATTCGACTTATTGCGTTTGCTTTGAATGCCCATGTAAACCTTCAGTTTACCAAAGGCTTGAGCGCAGATGACGAGCCGGAACTGTGGCAAAAATCGCTGACGGACGAGATAGAGCTGTGGGTAGACTTTGGTCAGTTGGATGAGAAGCGTATACGCAAGGCGTGCGGTCGTTCCAGGCAGGTGTTGATCTATACCTATCATGATAGAAAAGCGGCTGTCTGGTGGGAGCAGATCGCAGCAAAGCTGGATCGTTATAAAAATCTGAGCGTTTCACATATCCATGCGGCCGGGGCTGAGATACTTATTAACCGAAATATGCAGCTGCAATGCAATATTCAGGATGGCGATATTTACATCAGCGATGCCGACAATGCGTTTGACATCAGTGTTGAAAAAAAATACGGGTGATTGTGCTGTGTAGTTTGTGCGGTTTAATGAACTTAGCGACAAGTGGATTCCGTTTCATTTACCATCGGGTCGCATCGGCAGATTTCCAGTCAGCTGCCCACTCAGCAGGAATGGCATTGCCGTTGTTTAAGCTGTTGGTTTCAATTAGCGGATAAAGTTGTTCATAGGTTTGTACATCGGTACCCAGCACACGTCGGTTGATATGTTTTGGTTCGAGCTGATCCAGTGTGTCTAAGCCTGCAGCTGCAACTAGCTCTGCAAGGTTGGCGACGGTCTCAGCATGGAAATTGGCGACCCGCTGTGCTTTGTCGGTAACAACTAATCCCTTATTGCGGGACGGGTTTTGTGTGGCGATTCCGGTAGGACAATGATCAGTGTTGCAGCTGCGGGATTGAATGCAACCCAGTGCGAGCATCATACCGCGAGCTGAGTTAACGGTATCGGCACCCAGTGCCATCGCTCTTAGCAAATGAAACGCGGAGAACATTTTTCCTGATGCAATGATTTTTATCTGATCACGCAGACCAATGCCAATCAGCGCTCTGTTGACAAAGATAAGTGCATCGCGAATTGGCGTGCCAACCGAGTTGGTCATCTCGATGGGGGCTGCTCCGGTGCCACCTTCACCGCCGTCGACGGTAATAAAATCCGGTGTATTGCCGGTCTGAAGCATTGCTTTGCAGATAGACAGAAACTGGTCCCGGCGCCCAATGCACAACTTGAATCCGATTGGCTTGCCGCCACTGAGCTCACGTAGTGTGCTGATAAAATCCAGCAACTCAAGAGGAGTAGAAAATGCCGAATGTGACGGAGGAGAGATGACATCGGCTCCCATTGGTACGTTTCTGATCAGTGCGATTTCTTCGGTCAGTTTTGCCGCGGGAAGTATGCCTCCGTGGCCTGGTTTGGCGCCTTGCGAGAGTTTTATCTCAATCATTTTTACTACCTCTTTACTGGCATTCTGACGAAAGAGATCAGCGTTAAAATTGCCATCGTTATCGCGGCACCCGAAATAGCCGGTACCGATTTGCCAGATGATGTCACCACCGTTTTCAAGGTGGTAGGGGCTGATGCTGCCTTCACCGGTGTTGTGTGCGAAGCCACCGATTTTTGCGCCACGGTTTAGAGCCCGTATGGCATTCTTGCTGAGAGAGCCGTAACTCATCGCTGATATATTTAACGGTGAGGCCATATAAGGTTTAGTGCAATGGGGACCGCCGAATTTTATACGCGGATGGAGATCGGTAGCATGTTTTGGTGCCAGTGAATGATTAACCCATTCATATCCCTCACGGTTGACGTCGAAGATGGTGCCGAAAGGCCGGCTGTCACGAGCTCCTTTGGCGCGTTGATAAACCAGTGAACGGAATTCGCGCGCGATCGGTGAGCCACTGGTTTCGGATTCAACAAAATACTGTTGAATTTCCGGTCTGACCGCCTCGAGCATATAGCGAAATCTGCCAATGACGGGGTAGAGACGTTTTATGGTATGCCTGCTCTGGAACATATCGACTAGCCCGATGGCAATCAAAGGTGCAACCACTATGAATAACCACCAAACCCAGTGCCAGAGAAAGCCAAGTGCCATGATCAACAGAGGAAGCGCAACAGCAAGTATTGAAAAATATTGTCGTACAGTCATGGACGAGTCCGGTGCGTTTTTGTGTAGAGGCTTAGCATATATTCTTATTGGGTTAAGCGTTTGTGGCGATGCTTAATCTGTTTTTGCAACACCAAGTAATTGTGTCAGCGCCAGGCCCATAATTTTCGCAGAGTCAATCATGTCATCCACACTCACGTATTCGTCTGGCTGGTGGGCAAGATCGAGTATGCCGGGTCCGTAGGCAATGCAGTTTTTCATGCGACCGATTCTGTCAATGTGCTTTTGATCATAGGTACCCGGAGACACCACATAGTCTGCGGGTTTACCGAGAATCTGCTCTATCGCTTGTGAAACTGCCATCGCCACAGGTGCCTCTTTACTGGTCATTATGGGCTGAACCTCAAACATATCTGTCAGGCTGTAGCTGAAGTCTGAACGGTGTGATTTTACGGTTTCTAATAGATTGCGGACTTCTGCTTTGACATCCGAGAGATCTTCCTCCATTAAAAAACGTCTGTCGATTATCATCTTGCAACTGTCGGGAACAACCGGGGCTGGCAGGCCGGTGTAACCAACGCTTAGTTGATCCTGACCACCATGGATTGAGTTAATATTCAGTGTTGACTGCTTTGCTCCTTCGGGCACCACCGGCATATCAGTACGTTTGAGTTGAAGTGCCGGAAACAGGCTTTTTTCCATCTCTGTAACGACAGCACCCATATGGCGCACGGCGCAGTCACCCAGAAACGGCATTGAGCCATGGGCTATTCTGCCATGGGTCTCCAGTTGCGCCCACCAGACACCGCGATGCCCGAGACATACCCGGTCCTTGTTAAGTGGCTCGGGGATGATCACATGCTGTACTTTATCGGGTGAAAAGTATCCTTGCTCTGCCATGTAGGCGACACCGCCAAAACCACCAGACTCTTCATCTGCCGTGCCAGAGATTTCTATCGCGCCGGTGTAGCGTGGCCAGGTTTTTATAAACGCCTCCGCGGCTATGATTGAAGCGGCAAGTCCGCCTTTCATGTCGCAGGAGCCGCGCCCGAAAATTCGCCCGTCGATTAGCTCACCGCCGAATGGATCGACTGTCCAGCCGTTGCCCACCTCGACGACGTCGGTATGTGAATTGAAGTGCACGCAGTCACCGGAGTTGCCGCCGCTGTGTCTGGCGAGGATGTTCCAGCGCGGGTATTTGTCACTGTCACCGGGCGCGCCGCTGGCGCGAATAAACTCGGTTTCAAAGCCGCTGTTGCGCAAGCGTCTATTTAAGAATTCGCAGATGTCCCTGTAGTGTTCGCCCGGCGGGTTCAGGGTTGGAATTTTTATCAATGCCTGAGTCAGGTCGATAAGGTCGTCCCTTGACTGGTCTATTTCCCGCAGGAAATTCTGTATTTGCTTGTTGTCCATGAGGTTATTATACGGGTAACCGGTTTATCGCTGGTAGTCGGAACGTTTGCCACTACCGGCAGATCAGTCTGGTACAAGTTGAGACAGCGGGGCTGCCAGCGAATTGCAGGTAAAAGAGTATTCTGTGATTACAAGAGTTACATGCAGTTGCTGCCGGGCGGGCTTGAGACAGGCAGTGTGGGCTGTGGCGGCAATGCCGCAGGCAACGTGTGCCGCAGTAGCTGTTCATAGAAACTGATCGACTTTGTCTGGTCGGCTTTGTCTGGTCGGCTATAATGGTTGATGTATATATACGGGCAATGAACTCAAGTGTTGATTCGGGTGTTATTTCTTTTGATTCTCGGTACTCAGGCCGCTTTTGCCTGGACTCCTTATGCCGCATGGCGTGACAGCTACGCGGTTGATGGAATTTGCTACTGTGATTCGTCTAATTTTGATCATGGTATTGGTGATGTCAAAGTGCAGACGCCAGACGGGTATCGCAGGTCTGTCAGACAAATTTGCGCAGATATAAATCATCGCTTCGGGCAAGGGGCGGCGACTGGTCGCACTCCGTATAACACTATTGCTTGTGGAAACGCTCCGGCCAATGATGCGCCTGACGAAGATCTGGTCACCGGCTGTCCCGGGCGTGTGGACATTGGTGAGGCAGGATGTTTCGAGATCGGCCCGCAATGGCCGCTTAAGCGATTGTATGGTCAGCGCATGAGACCCCTTGATCGTACGCTGTGGAAGATATCCGTGAGTCACAATTCGTCTGCATCATCGCAGATGGCAGATGGTAATGGTGCGACACGCTGGACCAGCGATACAAAGCAATCTGCCGGTCAGTGGATTGAAATTGATCTGGGTGGGCAGTTCCTGGTTAATGTTGTTGACCTTGATTCGATTGCCAGCCGCAATGACTCACCCGTTGACTGGCTCGTTGAAACATCATCTGACGGGAGATCATGGTCTGTGGTTAGTGATTCACAGGGTCGCACAGGCGACGTACAAACCGCAGAGGTAACCCGAATTAAATTTCCGCCCGCAGCTTTCCGACACCTTCGAGTGACTCAAACCGGGAGCTCACCGTCCTATTATTGGTCTGTGCATGAACTGCACATCGGGTTCTTGCCAGATGAATAGCATGGTGATCGTTGATGTAGTGTCGGCCCGACGCGTCAATCGGTGAATCCGACTCGCGGTATTGCGCTCAAGGTGATGTCAGTCATCGTTTTTGTCAGCATGTTCGGGTTTATAAAAGCCACTGCGTCAGAAATTCCGGCTGGCGAAGCTGTGTTCTTCCGGTCTTTTTTTGCGATGCCGGTGTTAATTACCTGGCTGGCGTTGCGTGGCGAGTTCCCACACAAGCTTAAGGCGAAAGATCCACTCAGCCATTTCTGGCGGGGCTTAATGGGTACCTGTGCTATGTCTGCCGGTTTTGTAGCGATCGGCTTGTTACCCCTGCCGGAAGTCGTTGCTATTGGCTATGCGGCACCGTTGCTGGTCACTATGCTGGCGGCAATGTTTCTGGGAGAAAAAATTCGTCTGGTCAGATTGAGTGCGTTGTTGCTGGGTATGTTCGGCGTGATGCTTGTCTTGTCTCCTCGCTTAACGGTATTGGATAACGAGCTAACCACACGGCTTGAGACTATCGGTGCACTTGCCGCGCTGCTGGGGGCTGTGTTTTCAGCGCTTGCCCAGGTGTTTGCGCGCAAGTTGGTGGCGACCGAGAGTACCGGATCGATTGTCTTCTATTTTTCGTTGATGTCTTCCAGTCTGGCGCTACTTACCCTGCCGTTTGGCTGGGTACTTCCCGACCTGAAAACGGCTTCATTGTTAATTACAGCAGGACTGCTGGGTGGTGTGGGTCAGATATTGTTGACAGAAAGTTATCGGTATGCAGAAGTTGCTGTCATAGCCCCTTTCGAATACAGCTCAATATTGCTGGCGCTGGTGGTGGGCTATTTTGTGTTTAATGAACTTCCCACTGGCATAATGCTGCTTGGTGTTGGTCTGATTGTGGTAGCGGGTATCATCATCATTGAGCGTGAGCGCCGTTTGGGTATTGCCCGCACCGGTAAAGCAAGTGGCGCGGTGCCTAATCAAAGTTAGCGGAAACTGATATGTATACAAACAGATGCAGTAGAGCAGCTTTTTCGGGATTGTTTATCGTCGTTGTAATGAGTTGTCTGTGTACTTTTGCGCTTGCTGACGAAGCCAGCCGCTTTGACCGTTTAACCCGCGCCGGCTTTTTGATAAGCGACAATAGTGGTCAGGAAATTAGTGGAAAAAAACAACAACAGGCGTTTATTCCTGCGTCTGCCACGAAGCTTGTCACTGCGTTATTGGCACTACAATATTGGGGTGAGGACCATCGCTTCGGTACAGAGATCTATTTTGATAGAACTGCTTCCACCTTGTGGCTGAAGGCTGCGGGTGATCCATTTCTGGTGTCGGAAGAAGTGGAGCTCATGGCCGATGCAATCATTAATTTAAATACCGGCAGCATCGATAATATAGCCTTTGACGTAAGCTTGTTTGATTCGGATCTGATCGTACCGGGTGCCACGGTGACCAATAATCCATACGATGCGATACCGTCAGCGATCGCGGCAAATTTTAATACGGTGTACCTGAAAAAAGAAGCAGGGAAAATAGTTTCTGCAGAGCCCCAAACACCTCTCACCCCTTTTGCACTGACTTTTGCACATGAGATTTCCGGCGAGTCACTAAGAATTAATACCGGTCGAAAGTCGGGTAGTGCAGAGCAGTATTTCGCCGAGTTGCTGACCGGGTTTCTGGAGAATAAAGGCGTTACTGTTGCCGGTAGATATTTCCGCGGCGTCTTCCCTGTTGCGCGGGCAGACATCGTTCACTACAACAGTCGCACACTGGGTGAAATGCTTCAGGCGATGCTGAAGTATTCAACTAACTTTATTGCCAATCAGATAATGTTGACTCTGGTCGCCGAGCAAAGCGGTGAGCCTGCCAATTTTGAAAACGTAAATCGCTTTTTCCATAGAGAGCTTCGACAGCAGTTTGACTGGAGAGATTTTTCACTTTATGAAGGGGCGGGGTTGTCCGCAAAAAACAGACTGACGCCGGCACAGCTCGTAGAACTTCTGGTGGCGTTTCGGCGCTGGAGGCATCTGCTGCCAGAAGTTGAACCGGGAATATTTGCTAAAACCGGAACTCTGACGGACGTAAGCACGCTTGCCGGGTACTTTGGAGAGGGGCCGGCGGCAAAAATATTTGCCATCATGATTAATGAAACAGTTCCTACCGGATACATTCGTGAGGTAGCTTTGGAATTCTCTGCCGAAAAATAGACGTTCTAATAAAGCTATTCGGTCGGCAGGCTGGCAACAAGCTCCGAGGCTATTTTTAGTGGCTTTGCGCAGGTTTCACAATGTTTGTATAGAGCGCCGTATTTCTTATGCAGCAGGCCGGACATGATCACGCCGTTTGTATTCGCTGTGGTCACATCGTTATATCCCGCACCGGACTCAAAAACACCTGAGTACCAGCCACCGTCAGGGTCGTAGGCGCTTTTTATGGCAGACAGCAGAACACTGCTGTAGGGATCATCCGGATAGAGCATGGCCATTGTCATTGCCGCTTTTGTTGATACTGTTTTCAGATGATCGAAATCTTCACCCACCTCGCTGATTGTGCTGAACTTTAATCCGGCGTTGAAAATTGTGTTGTATATAAACCAGGGCTCGCGGTCTATATTGTCCTCTGATATTGCGGTGATAATTCCGGTTTGCTGCCAGCGTTTCTTTTGTACTTCAAAAATATTTCTGATGAGCTGGCGATTTTCATCGTCTACACCGAGTTCCATGGCGTCCATGACGTAGGATTCTGTCACGACATAGTTATTTGCCACATATTCCCTGGGGTCGCGTTTGTCAAATGCGATATCTATTCCCAGGATATCAGTGTTGTTGCGATGCTTGTTGTTATAGCTGGCTGCTGTATTGACACTGAAACCGGCCTTTTTGAAGATCTTACCGGCATACTGCTCATAACCAAGGCGGCCTTCCTGTAGAGAAAGAATGTTACTGTGGTCGCGGTCGTCCCTGGCCATTCCGTATAACTCTTCATTTTTAACCAG
Source organism: uncultured Granulosicoccaceae bacterium (assembly GCA_937922015.1). GTDB lineage: Bacteria > Pseudomonadota > Gammaproteobacteria > Granulosicoccales > Granulosicoccaceae. The sequence goes on along the minus strand of CAKZVB010000067.1, from coordinate 1,900 downwards.
TCGAGTGTAGTCCCAGCGCGATAGTACGGTGTTGACCGGTGCGTGATACTCAGGGTGCATACACTGCAGGGTGTTCATCCAGGAGATCAGTCGTGCAAGATCCAGAACCGATACACCAATGCCATCGGGTGAGTCTTCGTTCTTGTAGTTAACCATCTTGCGGGTTTTTGTATGGTAGACCTTGTTGGGAGCTGCTCCATCGAATAGCTTCATGGTGGACATTGTCTCAAGCAAAGCCATGATGGCATCGTCAAATTGCTTTTGATCAATCAGGCCGAAGTCCTTTGCCGCAATATACGCAGACAAGGATGAGCCGGTGTCCCACATAGTGGTCGAATGATAATCGTTTACCGAGTTAACCAGTCCGGTTTCCGGGTTGTAGTTATTCTGGAAATATTTCCAGGCGATTGTCGCTATTTCAAGGTCGGATTCGCATAGTTCGCCGCTTCCTGTCGCGCACATATTGGTTTCTTCGGGCATAAGACATTTTAGCCTATCAGCGCTTCGCAGGTCACAACTGGAGCTGTTGTCGTGGTGTCCAATTGAAGAGAGTTCCCTGTCCGTTAAGGCTGAGTGCGCCGGAAGGGCTGCAGCCATTTCAGGTAGCGACCAGTCAACCTTAGACCAGTCGAACTGTATGGCGGTGATCAGTAACAAAGCAAGCGACACACCTGCTACAACCACAATAAGCGAGTCACGAATGCGAACCGCGATGGAGGTATTCAGCTCGTCATCTTCTGAGGCCGGGATGTTTTGTTGTTCGTTGGGCATAGTCACCCGGTCTGACCGTTGCGAGTTAACAGTCGGACATTCAAATGGAATCCGGTCAAATTCAAGCCATTCAATCTCATTGGCTTAGTCGGCATCAAGTGTCGCAAGTGTCTGTTTGAGTACTTTGAATACTGGTTGCACGGTACCGTTGGTATCCCCTGATTTCCATCTCGCAGCAGTGACATCTATTGGTGCCATCAATCCTTGCAGACTGTCTTTTACCTGCGGGTACCGGGTGCTGGTTTCCCAGATCGCATCTTTGGTGGATAATAGTTTTTCGGCCGACATTCCGGGGTTGGAGTTTTTTTCAAGTTCAGATTCAATAACTGCTTTGTAGGCCTGTTTAAGCTCTGCAAACTCAGCTTTTGAGGCTAGTTGTTGCCGCAATGCTTCGGTTTCGGCGTTGCTGTCGTGAGCAAGCTCTATGTGTTGCCCGGTAGCAGCAGGCCGGGACTCCAGTTTAGACAGTAACAACTGGTGGTTTGTTGACTGCGTTTCCTCCAGTGCAGCGATTCGGGCGTTCATAGCTGAAGCACTGTCCGTCATCCCGTTGAGCAAGGTTGCTTCGAGTGTATTTGCGCGCTTGGAGGTTGTGGTTACTGTAACCGCCAGCCATGACACGACAATAAATGTCGCCATGCTGAATATCTTGCTGGTCATTGTCTTTCTATCTGCCAGTTGACGTGATTCACAAAGTGCTACCCGGAACCGGGGCGGCTGTTCCCTGTATAGCGTCACTCTGTATGAATACTTGCTACTCGCTGATGGATTTTGCTTTCGGGTTGGTTGTTATGGGAAAAGCGTGACGCTTTGGGCATTGCGGCATCCAAACGTCACTGACCACTCTCCTTAATACCTTTTGGACACCACACAGCTACGACGTGAATTAAGTCTCAGAATCAGTGTCGTCTTACGACCTTGTTTATAACAAATTTTTTGTTTTTGGCGACCATACGGCAATTGCCGAAAATCCTGTTTAATACAGACCGGTAGTCCAGGTGATGGTTGGATACCACCCACAATTCACCACCGCTGGACAGGCAGCGTCTGGCATCATGAAACATACCACTGGCTAACTGAGCGCCAACAGTATGTTGAATGTGAAACGGAGGGTTACAGAGGATTAAAT
>CAKZVB010000066.1 GCA_937922015.1 uncultured Granulosicoccaceae bacterium | reverse complement strand
GTTTAATCCTGTTGCCGGCTCCTAATATCTCTATATTAATATATCAATATGGCCATGTACTGTATTTATATACAATAAAAATGATTTTCACAATAAAAATATCAGCGAAGGGTCGTTTAATTCTGTATAAAATGCTGTTGTGTCATGACGTAGGTGCTGCGCCACCGCAGGTGGTCTCTGCAGTGATCGCGCAGTGGTAAATATGCGTGCGAAGCCCGGCGTGACAGATGATCAATCGCTCTTATAAGACAAGCACGAGGCATCAGGACCAAAAACCCGTAGACGCAGGCTGCCCGTTATAATTTTCTTAGCTGGACCCCGTCAATCGCGTGATCGGCATTCTTGTGCAAAATCAAATCAGCTCGCTGACGGGTAGGGTGTATATTCTCGCGCAGGTTAACCAGATTGATGGTGTCCCAGATTTCAGAGGCAGTGGCGATTGCCTGTTCTTCGGAGAGGTCGGCAAAATGTTTGAAATAGGCATTCTCCTGCTTAAATACGCTATCGCGAAAAGTTAAAAATCGAGAGACGTACCATTGTTTAATCACATCTTCTTCTGCATCGACGTAAATAGAAAAATCGAAAAAGTCAGAGACGAATACTCCCGGTTCACTTGCGGTGGCACTTGCCTGTAATACGTTGAGTCCTTCTACAATTAGAACATCCGGCTGATCCACCGTGTTGTATTTTCCGGGGACTATATCATATCGCAAGTGTGAATAGACCGGGGCTTCTACGTTGCGTCTGCCGCTTTTAATGTCTGATAGAAAAGCCAGCAAAGCACGCCGGTTGTAACTTTCAGGAAAACCCTTGCGGTGCATAATATTCCGTTTTTCCAGTTCTGCTGTCGGCAGTAGAAAACCGTCTGTATTGATCAGGTCTATTCGGGGGTGACCGGGCCATCGCGCGAGGAGTGTTTGCAATATACGCGAGGAGGTACTCTTGCCAATGGCAACGCTGCCCGCAACACCGATAATAAAAGGGACTTTCGGGGTGTTGTCTTTCAGAAAATTGGAGGTTTGATTGTTTAGCGCCTGTACAGAGCTGACATAAAAGCTGAGCAACCTTGAAAGTGGCAGGTAGACGTTTTCAACTTCTGTGATGGATGCGCGTTCGTTGATTCCGCGAAGTTCTTTGAGTTCACGTTCTGACAGTGGCGCGGAGGCGTTGTCAGCAAGGTCGCCCCATTGTTCAACACTGAATTTCCTGAAAGGAGAGTATGGCACTGGTACTTGTCCATTTTATGATTATTGGTCAATTACTGCTGATTGTACAAGTGAACCATAGTGATTTCCGGACGTTGGTGGAAGCGTTAAATCAAATCGGGGGCCTGGAAATGCAAACGGGGCCGAAGCCCCGTTTCCAATACACCTTATTTCAACTGCTGTTACTTGGTAAAAGCCATCAGCTTTTCAAGCAATGGTCCGGCAACCGGGCCAATGACATCGCCAACACCAGGGATCTTCTGGACTGTTTCTAGACCCGAAGTCAGGGTGCCCACGTTGTCACCGATCATACCGCTCAATGCACCTCGACCCGCTTCAGGAACTTTGTCCCAAATGCCTGACAAATCATCTACCTTGGTAGTGATGTCACCGAAGGCCGGCAGCGCCGCTTTTGCGCTGTCTACATCAGTAATGCCCGCAACAGTGCTGCTGGCGCTGCTGAAAACATCACCGAATGCCGAGCCGACATCTACACCGTCAACATCAATAGACGGGATCGCACCTGACACCGCTGCGGTAGCTGAATCTGCAGCACCACTTACCTGTCCGGCGACGTCCGGCATTTCAACTTCTTTGTTGCCGGTGATGAATTTCCATGCGAACAGTGCGAGAGCCGCGATGATTGCGATAGGCAGGAATTTCTTCAGAAAACCGCCACCGGAAGCTGCCGCGTTACCAACGCCGGCAGCGGCGTCACCGGCCACATTACCAACGGTTCCGGCCGCACCGGACACTGCATCTCCGGCAGCATTTACAGCACTGCCTGCAGCATCGGCTACACCACCACCAAGGTTGCCGATCTGGTCCATAAAGCCGGAAGACTTCAGCTGGTCAGCGAAACCGGCTGGCATGGCAGAGTCGATGTTACTTTTCTGACTATCCAGCAGGCTTAGCAAACCACCGGCGTTCTGGTTGAAGCCACCGCCGCCGCCGAACAGTTTGCGTTTGATCATGCCAAGAACGATAGGCGCCAGGATTCCCATCAAGCCCGACGATGACTTACCGCCAATGCCCGACAGACCTGCAACAGCGCTGGCTAATCCACCCATAGCGCCATTGCCAAGTAGCGAACCTAGAATGCCCGAGCCCTGACTCATGATTGAGCTGCTGTTACTACCGGTAAGCATGCCGCCAATGTTGTCCAGCAAGCTGTCGTCGCTGTCTTTAACAGCGTTGAACAAAGAAGCGCCGCCATCTGCTTTAGCCGAGCTGGTTAATCCGCTCAGCAAGCCTGGAATTGCCGCGCCCAGCGCGCTTTCGGTTTTGTTGCTGTCTTCACCGAGGAGAGCACCAAGCTGTCCCAGCGCTGCACCGCCCAATTGACCCTTAACCAGGTCGACTAAATTAAATGACATATTTTGTCCCTTACTTGAACTAAAAACTGAAAATTAATCAACAATGGTATTGCTGATAGTACGAGTGGCAGGCGCACTGATTAGAAGCTCTGCCAGATTTTGGGGAGTTATGGATCCTGGTTTTTATAAGTACCAGTTGCCCATGCCGTATAATGTTGGGACTATATCGCGCATTTCACCGCAATGATGGGTAAAGTCACATTTTTATACGAAGCGGATTATAAACATCAGCTCACCATTAAACAGGTTTTTTCGTTGAAAAATCAAATTATTAATAGGCTGACGGAGAAATTTAACAATTTTTCTGCCGGGATTTGGCGAATATGATGAGAGTAAATCCGGGTTTGCACGCTTTTTCAGTCGCACCGATGATGGAGCTGACAGATCAATACTGCCGCTACTTCCATCGTTGTCTAACCAAAAAAGCGTTGCTGTACAGCGAAATGGTGACCAGCAATGCAATTCTGCATGGCGATAAAAATCATCTGTTAGGCTTTGACGAGAGTGAGCACCCGGTGGTGTTACAGCTCGGGGGCAGCGTACCTGAAGATCTGGCTCGTTGTGCAAGGATTGGTCAGCAGTACGGTTATGCGCAGATTAACCTGAATGTAGGCTGCCCCAGTGACCGGGTTCAGAGTGGTCGATTCGGGGCTTGCTTGATGGCCGAGCCAGATCTGGTTGCAGACTGCGTGTCTGCCATGATCGCAGCTGCTGATATCCCGGTGACTGTGAAATGCAGAGTCGGTATTGATCGCGATGACTCGTATGAACCGTTCGCAAGATTCATTGAAATCGTCAGCCGCACTGGCTGTGATACTTTTATCATTCACGCGCGCAAGGCCTGGCTTGACGGTTTAAGTCCAAAAGAAAACCGGGACGTGCCGCCGCTTCGCTATGATTTTGTACAGCGGATCAAGTCTGAAATGCCTCAAACGACTTTTGTACTTAATGGTGGTCTGCACAATCATCAGCAGGCACTGCCGTTTCTGGCCGCTTCAAACGAGTTCACTTCAGGTCAACCGGCAGCCGTGTTGGACGGGGTGATGTTGGGAAGGGATGCCTATCGAAACCCATGGTTGCTCAGTGAAGTTGATCACCTGTATTACGATCAGCCGGAGTCGGGGTATTGCCGTGCGGATATCGTTACAATGATGGTGCCCTATATAGATGAGCAACTGAATCGCGGTGCTCGACTGGGCCGGATCACCCGTCATATGCTGGGGCTTTTTCAAGGGCAGCCCGGTGGTCGCCTATGGCGACGTCACCTGAGCGAAAATGCATGGCAACCCGACGCCGGTGTCGACACTTTAAAAGCCGCACTTGATCTGGTGCAATGTGCGGCGGCGAAGTCTGCCGCCTAGGAGCCTGCGCGGCAGAACCTCTGCTACTGCGAACGCGCCCTGACGGTGCGTTTTTATCGATCGTTTTCGTTACGTATGAACAACTATGCGCCTCAAATGATCGTACCATCATTTACTAACACAAGGGCCCTCGCCATGGCACGTTCTCGCTACGCAGACTTCTACCGCGCAGACTCCTACGTTTATATTATGCACGCAGGCGATGACGGTTATCCACCAATGTGCGGGCGAATTACAGGCGTAGTGCCGTGCTAAGGTTCATACTGACTGATGTGAATAACGCCGCTGCGTTTAAGGCTTCATCTAAAGCCGGGGGAAATCCCCGTAATTAAGTGCGGCGGCCGATTTCCAGGCAGGTTATCGGCACCGATCAAACTACTCCCGAACCCCTGCAACAGTCTTGTCCTGCAATCGTTCAATCTGGCGATGAAGAATTTCAATCTTTCTGGTAAAAGCTCCATACCGCCGTACTGCCTGCGAAAGGTCAGCCAGTGCAGCGTTGGCTTCCTGTGTATTGTCAAACAAACCATAACCCAGTCCATATTCAGGCTGATCTTTGAACACGTACTGGTAAATTGAGTATGGCTGTCCTTCAGGCAACTGCTTCGCAAACCTCACCAGAAATGGACGGTTTGTCGTTGAACCAATCTGGATTGTATATTGCGCCGGGTTTTGCTTAAGGATCCACGAGCCGTCATTGATATCATCGACCTTGCCGAAATCACCGGCAACAGCGGTGCTGAGATCTACTTTTTTCGCCAGTACCAGACTTGTATCTACTTCTTTGGCAGCGCCACCTACCGCAACCCCACTATTATCAATAGTGCCAGGACCACTATTCTTCAGACGCGCTGGAGGCTGCTGCATTTTTACCTGCAACTGTTTCAGCACGTCTGTGTCGTCTATCTCCAGCGGGTTGTTCAGCGCCACCAACCCGGGTTCAACTGCCGCGGGGACCACAACTACTTCCGGCAATGCAGTGTCTTCGACAACAGGTAGTCGCTGCACCTCGATTGGTTTCCGCGCAGGGACTTTATTAATAATATTAAATTCATCGTCGCCTATTGAGGTCACCAGTTGCGGCTCTGTTTGCGTTTCCGGCGAAACAGAAAAACCAACAACATCTACCTTTGCGACTTCCGCATCTTCCGCCACTTCTGTGTCAGAAACATCAACCGAAGCCGGGCCAGGCCGGTTGTCCCGGGCGAACTGTTTGAGCAGGTCAATCCTTTCGGGAGTCAGCTCGGTAAGTTCCGCAGCATTTGCCTCCTTTCGGGTTATACCATCCTGCTGACTCAGGGCCGCTGCCATCTCACGATTATTGCGACTTGTATCCGCTTTGTTCATGCCATAGAGAATGTGCCAGATCCCCAGACAAAACGCCGCAAACAACGTTAGTTTGAAAAGCCCTCTGGTGAATTCAAACACCCTGAAAAACATCTCGTAACGGGGATTATTCAGTCGCACAAGGCGCAAATCTTCGCGCAGTTCACTTACTAGACTCATAGAGGCATTCGACAACTCGGTTTCAATCGCCCCGAAGCATAACGTGTTTTGGCTGATTCACCATTGCTGATTTGCCATCTACACCGCCAACCTGACAAACACAAGCCGCTTATTACCCTTGGGAATTAAAATAACTGTGAATTCTCGCCATCAATAAAGATATAAGTCGTCTGCCACTGGTGAAATCAAAAGCCCACCCCGGGAGCGCCGCGTCGAAGTTTGCCCAGGGCGCACCGTCAGGGCGCACCGTCAGGGCGTGTTCGCAGTACCAGAATCCCGGCTGCGCACACTGCTAGAAAAATGAGTCAGCAAACGCGTCGGCATTTGCTATTTGCGAGGGACCTATCCCTAAGATATACATCAGCTCTACGGTATCTGAGAAATCCAGTTTTTCGGACGGGCTCAAATAATTAAACGCTACATTCCAGACATGCCGATACTGACTGGCGCGGGCACGATTGACAAAACTCTGCGAATCGCCTCTGAAGTCTGCCGTTGAATTCGGTTCATTGCCATCGGCTATCTTGATGTAGTTAGTATTGCTCCTGACGAAGTTTAAATCTTCTCGTAGTGCGTGATCTTCATTCCAGTCGCTGTGCTGCACAAGATGTATGCGATTGCGCGTTTGAAATTCCGGATAGTTTTGCTGGATAACACGAACAACTGCTGCGGTAAAATCCGATGGACCGCCTTCTGCTATCCAGATGTCTCCACCAGCCGCCAGTGTCCCTGCCCATCGCGTGGCACTTTGCCTGACCGAAGATGACCGGTTGTTATGTGCATCCAGCCAACTCTGCCCCCAGATCGAATTCATTAGTGATTCAGAAGCCGCTACATAACGGCCGGCGCTATACACGCCATAAGTACCGCCGACCACCTGTACCGCCAGCCCCATTCTGTCCTGAACCACAAAGGCGGCAGCGGCCGCATGACCGTCATCGGGATCAGGAGCATGATCAAAATGCAGCGCTATCAGGTCTCTGGATTTGTTAAAAGATCCACTAACAACCGGAGGGGAGTTCTGATCGTCGGTTCCGCCTGTTGATCCGTTATCATCGCCTACACGGCACGAGCCATTTGCGCCCCAGCCCCATCCATCTCCGTCGCTATCAACACATTCAGTGGAATTACCAGTGGACGAACCCCCTGACGAGGCGACCAGACAAGACGCCACCCCATTCCACCCCCAGCCATCGCCGTCCGGGTCAACACAGGAATTGTCGGATGTATTGCCGGTTGGATCGGAATCCACAAGACAGGATGCAACTCCATTCCAGCCCCATCCGTCCCCATCGGTATCGATACAGGATTGCGCATAAACCGCGGGAATCGGTGCGCCCGACAGACAGACAGCAACAAGCAGGGATTTAGCAGTTAGTTGAACAGACAATTTAAAACTCGCAATGGTTCACAGGATTGCGAAGTCTAGCGACACGGGTCCATCCGAAATGTGCAGCGTGTCAAAGTATTATCGCGGACAGCTTCACATTAACGATTCGTCATGTTTAACAGCGAGATATTTGAAATCAACGTCATAGGACAAACTTTGCCGTTATGAGGATTACCATAATCGCAGCTGCCATATGAGAGATACGTTAGCCAAGCCTTCCATAGAAAGTCATACGCGCAGACTCTGATAACGATATTCCCGGCCGGTTATTGTAAGCAAGCACTACCAGCATGCGCGTAACATCGCCCTGAGTCGGCGTCACCCGGTGCATGGAATTCTGCCCGCGAAACAACACCAGCGACCCCTCTTCAATCTGGAGCCGACTTACCGGAACCCGGCCATCCAGAATTTTGCCGGTGGCCACATGAGCCATGTCACCTGTCGATGCATCCCTTACATCCCTGACGTATTCAAATTCGCCGCCACCCTGCGGCTTCTGTATTAATAAGGTGATGGCAAAAGACGAATTATCGTAATGCCAGCCAAGCTCTTGCGTCTCAGCCGCATAGTGCAGATTGATTGAAGACAGTGGATCGGCGTACTCATACAGTGCCTGTTCCCCCAGTACACTGCACAAAAACGCCTTGAAGACTTCACTTTTATACAGTTGCCGCAAGGCAGAATCCGACGCAATCTGATCAGTAGTGATGCACCCCTTGGAAGAACTCACCAATCGGTTTCTGGGATGCTGCAAATCATAGTCAGGATCAGCCGGTGCAAGGTAGACGTTGTGGTCGCTGGTGGTGTAATAAGCCAGGTGTTGATTCTGCTGCCCTTCGGTGCGTATGGCCGCAACGGTTGCGGCCGTTAAAAAATCATCCAGAACCAGCACGCCATGCTGATCAAGCAGACCCTTACACCGGGACTGAAAAGACGGATCACCAAGCGGATGTCTGGTGACATTAAACACCGGACTCGACTGACGATCTAACGACATTGATGGGTAGTTCCAGGCTTTAGAAACTCACCCAATCTAGCAGGTGAAAAGCGGCAAAGCACAAAAGCGCCCGTCATGGTCCAGCAATGATCAGGCGCGTTCATCATGCGTCATCATCATCCCTCATACGCTCTTCGCGAGCCTCTTTTTCAGCGTAGGCAGCTTTGATTTGAGCCATCACAGATCCTACATCGGCCGCTTTCTCCACAACGGCAAAATCCCCCGTTAACTGGGTGTCAGGAAGTAACTTTCCTTTCTCGTACAATGCCCACATCTCCTTTGCATACCGGCTCTCGAGCAATTGCGGTGCGTACTGCCCATAGTAGTTGGTCATGTTCTGGACATCGCGTTCCAGCATAGTACGGGCATGGTTATTGGCCGCCGCATCTACTGCCTGAGGTAAATCAATAATGATCGGCCCCTCTTCGTTAACCAGCACATTAAACTCTGATAAATCACCATGCACCAGGCCCGCACACAACATTTTCATGACATAGGTCATCATTAGCTCGTGGTCTTCAATCGCCTGCTCTTCAGACATGGAGACATCATTTAGTCGGGGCGCGACTTCACCGTCTTCATCGGTGATCAATTCCATAAGCAGCACCCCGTCAAAACAGCCAAAAGGCTCTGGTACCCTTACACCGGCATCTGCCAGTTTATACAGGGCATCTACCTCGGCATTGTGCCACTCCTGCTCTTGTTGCTCGCGTCCGTACTTCGAGCCCTTTTCAATGGCCCGGCTGCGCCTGGTATTACGGCCTTTGCGGCCCTCCTGATATTGCACAGCCTGCTTGAAACTGCGCTTGGCGGCCTCTTTATAGACTTTGGCACATCTGATCTCGTCACCGCAGCGAACCACATAAACGGTTGCTTCTTTGCCACTCATCAGAGGGCGCAATACTTCGTCGACCAAACCGTCTTCTACCAGCGGTTTTATTCGCTTGGGAATTTTCATTTCGGGGAAACTGACCTGAACAGCACTTAAATATTCTCTCAATGTCGGGGGCCACGATTATATAACGTGGTGCACCTCAGATGGCGGTAGTTGTCGTAACTCAGCATTGCATAGTGATAAACTCGAGGCTGATCCGCAACATTCGCTGGTTTAAGGGAAAACTATGGCCTTTGCTACCGCCAAACAAGTGCCTGCCGACACCATTCCAGTTGTTGACATCACGCCGTTGCGTGACGGCACAGACCCGGACCACGTCGCCGCGCAACTACACGCGGCAAGTCAAAACCCGGGTTTTATCTATATTCGCGGACATGGCATACCCGAAAACATCATCACCAGCGCCAGACAATCTGCCTATCGGTTTTTCCGCGCCAGCCCACCCGAAAAAGAAACGGTTCGGATTTCAGACAAACACCGCGGCTGGCTTGGCCAGGGCGCTGCAAAAATGCACGACGATGCCAAAACCGACCTCAAAGAGAGTTTTGTCTGGGGGTATCAGGACCACACCGGCCACACCCCAACCGACCATCCACTGCGCGGACCCAACCAGTGGCCGACGTTCGCCGCCGAGGTAGAACCCGCAGCCATGGAATACTATCACCGCGCACATCAGGTTGCGCACCTGCTTATGCAGGGCTTCGCGCGTGGACTAAAGCTGCCACTGGACTTCTTCACTCACAAGTGTTCACAACCCATGAGCCGTGCCTCGTATGTGTACTACCCGGCGCAGCAAGAGAATTCAGGTGAGAACCAGTTTGGAGTTGCTCCACATACAGACTTTGGTGTGCTGACCGTTCTGTGTCAGGACGATGTCGGCGGTCTGCAGATCGAAGACACCAATGGCGACTGGGTACACGCACCGCCGATCGAGGGTACTCTGGTGGTGAATGTCGGCGATTTATTATCACGCTGGACCAACGGCGCTTATAAATCGACACCTCACCGCGTGGTCAACAGCTCAGGGCGCGAACGGCTGTCCCTGGTGCTGGCATTTGACCCCGACCCCGACACCATTATTGACGCGCGCAACACCTTCAGCAAAGAGATAGATACCGCTGACCCGCCGATCACCTGCGGCGACTATCTGGTGTGGCGCTTTGCCAAAGCGTTTGCCTACAGAAGCAATGACAACAAACCTCAATCACAAACGACAGTTATTCCCTGAGCCGGAATCCACGTCGTTAGTATCACTTAGCATCTCCATTGCTAACGTATCATCACACTAACATGACAATGAAAATCACCAATGACAGGAAGCAACGGCACGGACAACATCGCCCCCCCTGTTGACCGCATAGCAGAACGACAAAAGCGCAACAGACAAGCAAGTGACATCACCATATTTGTCGTAGGGTTGTCTCTTATTGTCTGGTTAACATACGTCGGCGCCACCTCTATGGGTTACACGTGGCAATGGCATCGTGTGCCCAAATATATAATCCGGGTTATTGACGGTGAAATAATCTGGGGCACTCTGGTCAAGGGACTCGGTGTCACCATCAAGGTAACTCTGGCGGCATCGGTAATTGCACTAGTGGTTGGTCTGCTGACTGCACTTTTGCGATTGTCGCGTTCCTATTCCGGTCATTTAATTTCTACCATCTACCTTGAAATTATTCGCAATACCCCCCTGCTCGTACAAATGTACCTCTTCTATTTTGTGCTTTCCCCGATCATTGGCATCGACCGTTTCTGGACAGGTGTGTTGTGTCTGGCATTTTTCGAAGCGTCATTTATTTCAGAGATAATTCGCGGTGGCATATTGTCCATACCACGCGGACAATGGGAAGGTGCATCTTCCCTCGGGTTGCGTCAATGGAAAGTATACAGCCTGATTGTACTGCCACAGGCGGTGCCTATCATGTTGCCGCCTATGACTTCTGCAGTGGTTAACTTGTTAAAGAATTCCGCTATCGTATCGACCATTGCTATATTTGATTTAACAAACGAGGGACGCAATGCCATCGCCGATACGTTCATGAGTTTTGAAATTTGGTTTACTGTTGCCGCCGCCTACCTTACGATGACCATAAGTCTTTCAGCTATCGCTGCCTGGCTGGAGTCGCGGGCCAGACACGGACTTACCCGGGTCGCTTAGGAATCTTGTCCCGGATTGAACAATAATTACCCGGAACACGAACGCAACAAGCAATACACTCTAGTGAATTTACAAAGGAAACAAACAATGAATTTAGTTATTAAATCAGTGGCGGCAATCGCGCTTACCGTTTGTACTGCATTCACTCACGCAGGTGCCGCGGAAAGCGCTATCGATCAAATACAAAAGCGAGGTAGCATCAAAGTAGGAATGTCAACATTTGTGCCCTGGGCTATGCGTGACAAAAAAGGTGAGCTGATCGGTTTTGAAATAGATGTAGCAACACAACTAGCCAGGGACATGGAAGTGAAAGTCGAATTTGTACCCACCGCATGGGACGGTATAATACCCGCGTTGCTGGCAGGCAAATTCGATGTAATTATCGGCGGTATGTCTATTACCGAAGAACGTGCAAAAACGGTGGACTTCACTGAACCCTATGCACATTCTTCACTAGGGGTAATGGCAAGTAAAAAAGTCGCGCAAGACCTTACCTGGCCAGACGACTACAACAGCACTGACGTTACTTTTGTGTGCCGTCGTGGAGCAACGCCCTGCACGTATATTCAAAACGAATTCCCAAAAGCCACACTGCGCCAGTTTGACGATCAGGGGCAAACCCTGCAGGAAGTGCTGAATGGCAATGCCCACGCCATGATCTCTTCACAACCACTGCCTGCACATACAATTTTCGCCAACCCTGAAACCGCATTCGCACCTACCACTGACAAAATCGAACCGGGCAACGAAGCATTTGCTCTACGCAAGGGTGATCTCGATTCTCAGGAGTTCTTTAATCAGTGGATAAAAACAAACACAGAAAACGGTTTTCTCGATGGGCGTCACCAGTACTGGTTTGGTGGTCGTGAATGGGGCGATCAGATAGCTGAATAGAAATAGCTATCAATCGATCGATAAAGAAAGGGGCTCAGATAGTGAGCCCCGACAACTAACAATCCATCACTGACATGTATCCGGACCCGGACCGCCCGCGTCACATCAATGCTATTGATATTATCATTGTTGTTCTACTGCTGGCATTCGCCATCTACACGTGGAGAAATGTTTCAGAAGTACTGGCTTACAAATGGAACTGGCACTTTCTTCCACAGGTCCTATTTCTCAAAGATGAGACCAGCGGCTGGTGGAAACCAAACCTTCTTTTAGAAGGTTTCTTAACTACCATTCGATTGTCCATCTGGTCCATGCTGATCGCAAGCATACTGGGTCTGCTACTGGGAGTGATGGCGACCTTAAACCGTCTGTTGCCGCGATTGGTGTCGCTGGCCTACGTAGGGCTAATTCGCAATATACCGCCATTGGTCTTTGTCTTTATCTTCTACTTTTTTATATCCGCGCAGATTGTACCGGCGCTGGGAATCGACACCTGGGCAAGAGAACTAGGTGACTCCGGCCGCCGCATCATGAATCTGGTGCTGGGACCGCCGGAGTTGCTCGAGAACCTGATATCGGGTGTATTGTGTCTGGCTATGTTTGAGGCCGCTTATATATCAGAGATTGTACGGGCCGGCATCCAATCAGTCCCCGCCGGTCAGCACGAGGCCGGGAAAAGTATCGGGCTGACACCAGTCAAAACATTTCGCTATATTGTGCTGCCACAGGCCTTTACAGCGGTAACTCCACCACTGGCTAACCAGTTCATTATGCTGGTAAAAAACAGTTCAATCGTTTCGCTTATCTCCATCCAGGAGCTCACCTTCACCGGCAGTGAAATAGCGATTTCTACCGGCAGACGCTTTGAAACATGGATAATTGTCGCATTAATGTATTTTATATTGTGCTTCGGACTGGCATTGTTGTTCAATAGACTGGAGCGCCGCAACCAGCGCCAGCATACGCACGGTTCTACATAATCAGCCAGCACCGGGAGAAGCAATGAGCGCATGGATCAAAATGATCGACGACGACCACGCAGATGAACATCTGCTGGAGACGCTGAAACTTGCCCGTACCCCCCATGGCACCGTTGACAACGTGATGCGCGTTCATTCATTGCGTCCAAACACCATGCGCGGTCATGTAATGTTATACCGTGCAGCACTACACGATGACGCAAACAGCCTGCCTGCGTGGCTGCAGGAGACCATCTCATCGTACGTCTCCATTCTCAACAAATGCCCCTACTCGCTCGCCAATCACTGGGCCAACGCCAGGCACCTGATTGATGATGAAGAAAAAGCCAACCACATTGAAAATGCGCTGCATCAGGACAAACCGGAAGCCGCTTTCACCGGCGCTGAACTGGCACTCATGCGCTATACCCGGAAACTCACACTTCTCCCCGGTACCATGGAGCAATCTGATGTTACTGAGCTTAAACAATGCGGTTTGAACGACGGGGAAATTCTTGAGGCCAACCAGATTATCGGCTATTTCAATTACGTCAACCGGTTACTCAACGGCCTGGGTGTAACCACTGATGGAGACACTGTTGGCTACTATTCAAAATAGATTATTTTGATAGCGCTACACACCATAGACAATCTCAAGCCAAGACAATCACAACGATGAACCTGAAGCCGGACATCGATATATCAATAGGGGCACTTACACTGCTGCGCGACTGCGTGGGAGGCAAAGCCGGGCAGCGGTTGCTCATAGTAAGCGAATCAAAAGGCAGTGATTTTTACGACGAAGACGCACCGGCAATGACTGCAGAAGCTGCCCGAACGCTGGGTATGACAGTCTATGAAACGCAAGCCAATACTTTCGAAAACAACACAGAAGGCACCAGGCTGCTCCTGCAAACACTGAAAGGATTCGACCACGTGGTCTTTTTTTCACGCGTAGGTGATCAGATTCGTTTTGAACACGACAACTCAATTCCCCCTGCAACAATGTGCTACACACTCAATCACGATGCACTGAATTCAGCCTTTGGTACCGCCTGCTATACCGGTTTGTGTGAAATTAAAAAGGTCATCGACGACGCCTTCCTGACAGCCAGACATATCCACGTCAGTTGCCCCAACGGCACTGATTACTCAGGCTGCCCGAATTGGGATAATCAACAACCGGTCGAAGTCAGCTTGAAGCGGTTTCCAATGCTGATCCCGCAACCGGTACCTGCCAACGGTTTTAGCGGCAAGGTAGCGCTTAGTCGATTTTTAATCGGCACCGGCTCTCGATTCTATGAACCCTACTATCTACCATTACCGACAACTGTTTTGGCCTGCGTTAAAAACAACGAAATAACTCACTTTGATGGCCCGGTCACTGACGTAAAACGAATTGAAGATCACTATCGCATGGTGGCAGACCAATTCTCAATAAAACCGTGGTTTGTTCACTCCTGGCACGCAGGAATGCACCCCGGTTGTGATTTTCCAGGTCACGCAGAATCAGACATTTTGCGCTGGTCAGGCAGTGCTTTTGGCAACCCGCGTATTCTGCACTTTCATAGCTGTGGTGAATATGCACCGGGTGAGATCTCCTGGAACATCGTTGATCCGACCATTACCATTGATGGCGTAGCGGTTTGGGAAAATGGCTGTCTTCATCCTGAAAGATTCAAAAACAGTGCGGCTGTACTGGAAAAACATCCCAGACTGGCCGCGCTTTACGAAACACCGAATCGCAATATCGGTCTTGCCGATTGACACCACAATAAACGTTATGGCAACTCGAATTATTACTCCGATTTCACAGGCCCTCGAAGAAGGCGCGCTTAGCCGTGCCGAACTAAAAACATTCATGCGCCGCAGCAACAGGCCGGCATTGATCAGGTTAGCCTTGCTACTGGCTATATTGAGTACAACCACCGTACTGGTGTGGCTTAGCAAAGATTCAATGCTATTTTTTCCAGCAATGCTACTACAGGGAATTGTGCTGGTTCACCATTTTTCCCTGCAGCATGAATGCATACACTACACAGCGTTTCGAACCCGCTATTTGAATGATATCGTCGGCAACTACTGTGCACTGGTGATTATGTTGCCACACCGTTTCTTCCGCTATGAACACTGTGATCACCACACCTATACACAGCTAACCGGCAAGGACCCGGAAATGATCCCAATGCCGCGTACCCTCGGGGCCTATCTCTATTATCTGTCGTCGATTCCCTACTGGAAGGCAAAATTCAGTGAACTTATCCGTCACTGCCTCGGTCAATTGAACACCACGGAAAAACGTTTCACGCCTAAATCCGAGTACCGCACCCTGATCATTGAAGCCCGCGCAATGGCCGCGTTTTATATCTTTGTATTAGGCCTGTGCATCGCCTCTGACTGGTGGGCGCCCGTGTGGTATTGGTGGCTACCTGTATTGCTGGGTGAACCGGTTATGCGCGCCATCCGTATGACTGAACATGTTGGACGGCCGACCACAGCTTTGATGAAAGAAAATACACGCACCAATATCACCAACCCGGTAATGCAATTCCTTTGCTGGAACATGAACTACCACGCTGAACATCACTACGCCTCATCAGTGCCTTTTCACGCTCTGCCGGAACTTCACAAGAAGTTATCCGGTTATGTACACACAGAACCACGTGGTTACCTTGGTGCGCACATGGACATTATTCGACAGCTGTTCGGCAACAAAAACGGCGGCTACTCGAGGTAGCCTGTCCTGATACCAGACGACCACCACTACATGAATCAAGCGATGACATCAGCAAGTGGGTAAACAATCGTGGCAGAATTTAATAGACGTCGCGGACATTGAAAAAAATGATGCCACACCCGTTCAATTCGGTCAGCAACTACTCGCAGTCTATGACACCGTTGACGGGTATTTTGTCAGCAATAATCGCTGCACTCACGCCGGTGCTAACCTGTGTGACGGATACTTTGACGGTAAAAACATAGAGTGCCCTCTACACCAGGGACTATTCGACGCCAGGACCGGGGTCGCCATTGCAGCACCGGCAACCAGAAATCTGCAGATGATTAAATGCCGGGTTCAACACGGCACACTACAGATTTACATTTGAGTTTGTATGACATATACATTTTATTCCACCCTGGATACACCAACCAAACCAGCCAAAACACTGTTATACTATCCATTCAACTACCAAGGATTCACTGTGAAAATAATATTCAACTTCATTGCGGCCACGGTGTTACTACTCGGCCTTCAAACTACAGCATCTGCTCAGTCAGCACTTGATGAC
This sequence comes from uncultured Granulosicoccaceae bacterium, assembly GCA_937922015.1. GTDB lineage: Bacteria > Pseudomonadota > Gammaproteobacteria > Granulosicoccales > Granulosicoccaceae. The sequence goes on along the minus strand of CAKZVB010000066.1, from coordinate 1,331 downwards.
ATCCTCTCAGAAGGTGTACTGAAAGTAGGCACCACTGGCGACTGGAATCCAATGACGCTAAAGGATCCAGCCACTAACAGCTACAAGGGTTTTGACATAGACGTCATGACTGAGCTTGCAAAAGACCTCGGTGTAGAACTGGAATTCGTTCCAACAGACTGGAAAACCCTGGTCAACGGTGTCACGGCAAATAAGTATCACATGACCGGTTCAGCCTCTATTTCCCCTGCGCGGATGAAAGTAGCCGGTTTCTCGGAAAGTTATCTTGCAGTCGAGATCTATCCCTTTGCAATGAGTGAAAAAGCCGGCAATTTCGACGGTTGGGAATCTATCAATCAGGAAGGCGTAAAAGTAGCCACCACCCTGGGCACTACCTTCGAAGCACTGGCTCGCGAATGGTTTCCAAACGCAGACATCAAAGTTGTCGAGGCACCGGCCCGTGGTTTTAATGAAGTGGTCGCAGGGCGCGCAGATGTATTCATTACATCGAACATCGAAGGTGCGACGCTGAAAGAAAAATTCGAAATGGAACAGATTGCAAATGCAGGTCCTCGCGCGCCTGCGCCGATATCGATGTTACTGCCACAGTCAGATCAGGTGTGGATTAACTACGTTAACAACTGGATCAAGGTAAAACAGACCAAAGGTTTTTTTGCCACCACAAAGGAAAAGTGGGGCCTGTAGAACTTATGCCCGGTGATTTCACCGGGCATCTCCAGACCAATAAACCTCATTTAACCTCAAACGATCGCTAACCATGACAATAGATAATGACTACGCGGTCGAAATGATCGACGTCAGTAAATGGTTCGGCGACTTTCAGGTACTGCGTAACATCAATCTCAGTGTCCGCAAAGGCGAGAGAGTTGTCATATGCGGACCATCCGGCTCCGGCAAGTCAACCATTGTGCGTTGTATTAACCGGCTTGAAAAACACCAGCAAGGCATTATCAGAGTTGACGGTAAAGAACTCACCAGCAAACGCAAATCAGTGTCGGAAATTCGCGCCGATGTCGGCATGGTATTTCAACAGTTTAATCTGTTTCCACACCTTAGTGTTCTGGAAAACCTGACCCTGGGCCCAATAAAGACTCGTGGTCTCAGCAAGGAAGAAGCACAATCCCGCGCCATGGATTATCTGCATCGTGTGCACATTCCAGAGCAGGCAGACAAACGCCCGGCACAACTCAGCGGAGGCCAGCAACAGCGTGTTGCCATTGCCAGATCACTTTGCATGGAACCAAAAATAATGCTTTTCGATGAGCCCACCTCCGCGCTCGACCCGGAAATGATTTCCGAAGTTCTTGAAGTCATTTTAGAACTTGCCGAAG
>CAKZVB010000065.1 GCA_937922015.1 uncultured Granulosicoccaceae bacterium | reverse complement strand
CATGGCTATTCGCGGTGCTATGCTGTTTATCATCATATCGCTTCTGATATGGCAACAAAATTTGTTTCCACGCATACGTGAGCTGTTCAGCAAAATAATATTCTTCCGTTCTGCAATGGAAGTATGCGCCACTTTGACGTTCTTAACCGCCGACGGCAACCGCTATTTTGCAATCCCTGCCACTGGCGGTTGCCGTCGGCGCTGCAATATTCCTCAATGAACCTGTTGGCTGGCGACGCTGGATTGCGATTGCAATTGGATTTATCGGAGTACTTATTATCATACGGCCGGGGATGGGCGGCTTTGAGGTAATGTCTCTACTGGTATTGCTGTCAGTTGTGTTTGCCGCAGCAAGAGATCTGTTTACACGTTGCCTGCCAACGTCACTGCCATCGCTACTTGTGTCCTTTGCAACAACGATAACCATCACGCTGGCTGGTATAGTGCTTACTACCGCCACAGGCGAATGGCAAAGTGTCACACCGTATCAACTGTTCATACTGGCAATGGCAGCCTGTTTTTTATTCTTTGGCTACCAGTTTATTGTGCTTGCAATGCGTACCGGTGAAGTTGCCTATGTGGTACCTTTCCGGTACACCAGTCTGATCTGGGCTATTACCTTCGGCTACTTTATTTTTAACGAAGTACCAGATTCAATCACACTACTGGGTGCTGCCATTGTCATCTCTACCGGTTTGTTCACCTTGTACCGCGAGATCATTAAGGGTCGCCGTGCGGTTACCTCAACTGCAGTAAACGCCAGCGGCAATGCCTGGCACGAACAACATAAAACAGAGAAATGAACCTCTGCTACTGCACAGACCCTCGGGCTTACAGCTGCAGTGCGGAATAATCTTTGGCAAGGTTCGCCGCAAGCAGTGCATTATTCATCACCAGTTGTATATTAGTTGCAAGGCTGCTGCCGCCGGTAATTTCACTGATTCTGGCCAGTAGAAAAGGTGTGGATGCCTTACCGGTAATCGCTTTTTGTTCCATCTCTTGTAACGCGCTGTTGATCGCTGCATTAATCACATCCGCGTCATGTTCGTATTCATGAGGTACCGGCACACAGACCACCACCCCGCCGTCGAGACCGAGCGTCCATTTATTATTTAACACCGCTGCCATATCAGCGGTGTTGTCCATCACGTAGTCCACGGGAAACTCACTTTTGCGTGTATAGAATGCTGGCCAGCAATCGGTGTTGTAGCCGATGACCGGTACACCATAGGTTTCCAGATACTCTGCCGTCAGCCCGATATCCAAAATGGATTTTGCCCCGGCACAGACAACCGCCACATTGGTATTAGCCAACTCCTGCAGGTCTGCGGAAATATCAAAACTGGTTTCGGCACCGCGATGCACACCGCCTATTCCGCCGGTGGCAAACACAGAAATACCGGCAAGTTGCGCCACGATCATGGTTGATGCAACAGTAGTGGCCCCTACCGCTGTACGATCAATAAGTGCAAAGGGGATATCCCGCCGACTGACCTTAAGCGATTTTTTTCCGGTTTTTCCCAGTTGTTCAATCTGCTGTGCATCCAGCCCCGCACACAATTTTCCGTTAAGAATACCAATAGTCGCGGGCACAGCGCCCTGCTCCCGTATCACAGCTTCGACCTGTAATGCTGTCTCTACATTTTCGGGAAACGGCATACCATGAGACACAATAGTGGACTCGAGCGCGACAACCGGGCGGTTTTCATCGAGTGCCGCTCGTACTTCAGGGGCAAAAGACAGATGTTCTTCAAGTTGTAGAGTTTTCATTTGTACAAAAAATTTGTCCGGTATTGCTTACTTTAAATTGGCATACTTTGAATTGAAAGCTGTTCAGAGCAAGCCTTGTGTGTCGTCAGACTAAAGCCTGCGCACATTGTACCCCAGCGCAATTGTTCATCGGTGTCTCTACCGTACAGCCATGCAGCTAACACGCCGGCCATTAACGCATCACCCGCGCCGTTGACACTTACTATTTTAACATCGGGTGCCGGACTTCTGCGGGTAACGACGCTGCCATTGACCATTGTGGCCAGCAAAGCGCCATAGCGTCCAAGCGTGAGCAATATACTGGCCGGGCCAAGCGTTAGTAGTTGTTCCAGTAGCTGATCGATGTCAGCACTTGTTGCCGATGTATCGGTTTCATTGTTTTCCATTGCTGCACCGTCTGCCATTGTAACCACAGAACCAACCAGTGCCTGCGCCTCGTGCAGGTTGACTTTCAATAAATCAATTGACGGCAAAATAGCTTTTAAACGACTACATTTTGCAACAGATACTGCGTCAGCAACAATAGTTAGACGCGCCGCTTTCAGTGCAATCTGCTGAATAATTCTGTCCGGCAAATTGCTGTCAATAACGCACAAATCAGAGCCGGCAATCAACTGGTCGAGCTGTGGTATGTCCTCGATCTTTAACCGCTCAATCATCTGCATGTCATTAACCGCATGCAGCAGGCAACCATCTTCGGCAATGATCGATACGTAGGAAGGAGTGTTACAGCCGCTTATCGATACAGCCACCGTTGACTTAATACCAGCAGCCTCACAATGCGATAGAAGTTGTCGACCGGCATCATCTTCACCTGCCACCGTGACCAGCGTGGTATGTATACCCAGTCTGCTCAGGCCTTCTGCGATATTGCGCCCGACACCACCGGCACTGGACGTGACGCTACCGGGCGTTGAGTCACCCGCAACTGCCAATGGCGATGTTATAGCCTGCACATCCATATTCATTGCGCCAATCACCAGCACTTTTGGCGGGACATGAGAATCGTAAATACGGGGTTGAGGCATTTGACGCGCCGGAGCCTTGAGAAATCGACATAGTACAGCACCAGTGTGCTACAGTCGCGCGCAAGCAGGATTGTCTGCACAAAAAAACTCATCTAACAGCAATAGCTCCTGCAAGCACCAGCTATGACTCACAAACCCGCCGAACCAATGGTCCAACCCCCGCTGTTGTTGCTGGTCGGTATTTCCGCCATCGGCCCGACTGCACTAAATGGCGTACTGCCGGCAAATACCGCTGTTATGCATGAACTGGCCACCAGCTACGGCATGGCGCAGCTGGTGTTAACAGTCTATCTGGTCGCCACCATGATTTCGCAACTATTACTTGGCAACCTCGCTGATCGCATCGGTCGACGCCCGGTGATGATCGGCAGCTTGCTGGTTTTTGGTATCGGCGGCATTTTCTGTGCGCTATCAACTTCCATTGAAGCCCTGCTACTGGGCAGGTTTGTGCAGGGACTGGGATCATCTGTGTGTTTGTTTCTGACCAGAACCATCATGCGCGATGTTCACCCCAAAGACAAAGCTGCCAGCAAGATCGGTTACATGAATACCGCCATGATGGTAGCGCCTCTGGTCGGCCCTGCTATTTTCGGCTGGATTACCGACGTCAGCAGTTGGCGGCTTATGTACGGTGTTCTGGCCGTAGCGGGACTGTCATTCTCCTGGTTGAGTTATCGCTACCAGAACGAGACACTGAATAACCCCGGGCAACACCAGTCAAACTTTGTCGCCGACAGCACCACTCTACTGGCTAGTGCCGAGTACAGAGCGTATCTTGCAATACTATGTGGATCTGTCGGCATCTATTTTTGTTTTCTGGCCGGTGCACCCTACGTGGTTATGGAACTACGCGGTCACAGTGCATCCACCTATGGGATGTGGTTTGCGATGGTGGCGATTGGCTATTTGCTGGGCAACTTTACTGCAGGTCGTCTATCACAACGGCTGGGCACACAACGTATGATTGGTATAAGCATCATACCGATTGTTCTTGGTATCGCACTGTTCTGGTTATTATCCGGCTGGCATAGTTTGGTGGCGTTATTTCTGCCAATGCAATTGATCGCCTTCAGTAATGGTATATGTCTGCCAAACCTTACTTCAGCGTCAATGAGTGTCAGGCCGGAGTTGGCCGGAACGGCATCGGGATTATCCGGCACGGTACAGGTGGCCAGCGCAATCGGACTGACTTTAATTGTCAGTATGTTGCTTAATCAGAGCGAGTATCCATTGTTTGCCGCGATGACATTGTGTGGGATCACTTGTATTGTCGGGTACCTGCAACTCAGACAGACCGGATCGACTGCCTCAGCGAGGTAGAGTCGAAGCCAGACAACCCTGCAACATATATCAAACCACAAACTTACCTTCTGGCAGGTCTAAAAAAACCTCAATGCCTGCAGTCGCAACCACACTTAACGTACCGTTAGCATCATCAGCCAGATTAAGACCACCGATTTCCGGTTCAACTACAACCGAACCGAAAGGTATTTCCCGCCCGACCACCTCACAATCTACTTTGTCTGGCTGCTGCACACCAATGTGTACCGTTATCTGCATACCGTCACGATCAAGCCCCAGGGAGCGAAATAGTATTAGAGAACTATGATGCAAGGCATCCTGCACTGCGCGGCAGGCGGCTTTGGTATAGTCTTCACCATAGAGATCGTTACCAGACCCCATTTCCAGAATAATTCTTTTCAAAGCCATATTATTCGCCGCTCACGGTTTGCGCACTGTCTACATCCAGGTAGACCACCGCCGCTGCATTCGCCACCACGGTGGTGTTTGAACCGTCTTCGTTGACAATATCAAGGCCGCCTTTAACGACATTTACAAATCCACGACCGTAAGGCAGTACTTCTGCAACGACCGCCTTGTCTACCAGGTCCGGTTGCGCCACGCCAATTTCAATTTCTACGTGCATAGCGTCTCGCGGGTAACCCAGGGCGGGTACCACTGACAGCGAGTTATGCCACAAGGCGTCGCGCAAAGCACGAACAGCAGCTTTTGTGTAGTCCTGTCCATGCAGGTCAGTCCCCATACCCATTTCGACAACCAGTCTTTTTAGCGCCATTTTTTCTCTACTTTTTGAAGACAACCCACCGCCGCAACGAACAGGAATTGTTCAAGAGTAATAACGATGGTACTCAATTATAAATCTTTCGACTAAGTCAGTGTACTTAATTAAAGCCACTCACTGGTCGGCACACCCGCTCGTTAATCTGCCTCAGACACACTGATCAGTGCCCACTGTTTTCGACACGCCATAAAGTTGCCGTAAAGCCCTGCCAGCAACAACATGCACCGTAACAAATACATTCGGGATAATTCGGGTAGCGCGCGTGTGAGCCTCTCGACAGATTTTTGCCAATATCGTATGACACGGCGAATTTTTGGCACGGTTACCGCACTATCAGATCAAAAGAACTCCAGAGCTCACTGATGTTAAGACCAGCGATAATAGCAATTGCCTGCCTCTCGGCAGCACCAGCCTTTAGCGACATAACTATTCACGGAACCTTGCAAAAGTGGCACCCAATCACTATCGACAACCATGCTGCACCCGTACTGAGCGAATCGCAATACAAACCAAATCCATTTCTGGACTACCGCTACAACGTGACGCTGACCAGCCCTGGTGGTAAAACCTATGTAGTACCCGGTTATTTTGCCGGTAACGGCCAGGGCCACGGCATAGGCTCAGTATGGAGAGCACGTTTCTCGGCAGACGAAACCGGTCAATGGGTTTACAAAATTTCCTTTCGCAATGGTGATAACGTGGCTGTATCACTACAGGATGCAGACGGCACCTCCATGCCATCTGACGGCGAGACCGGGACCTTTGATGTAACCCCCCAGAATGACACTGATTCAGGATTTCTGTCTCAGGGCCGACTGCAGTACACCGGTGAACACTACCTGAAATTTGCAGACGGATCCCACTGGATAAAAGGTGGAATAGATAGTCCGGAGAACTTTTTCGGCTATGCAGGTTTCGATAATACTGTCAATCAGCCAGGTGGCGCGGGGACAGGCGCTTTGCAGGATGGACTTCATCGTTATGAATCACACATTGCTGATTGGGAAAGTGGCGATCCGTTATTTTCAAACAGCGCCAATCCCGATGGAGCAAAAGGAATTATCGGGGCGATCAACTACCTTTCATCCGAGTCTGTAAACTCGGTTTATTTTTTACCCATGAATCTCGATGGTGACGGACGTGATACCTACCCGTTCCTCAAGCCCACCGGTTCTGTTTTCGACAACACCCACTACGATATATCGAAATTATACCAGTGGAGTACGGTTCTGGATCATATGCAAAATAAGGGAATTGCCGCACACATTGTACTGGCAGAAACCGAGATAGGAAACGCCAACTGGTTTGACGATGGACAGCTGGGAATCGAGAGAAAACTATTTTATCGAGAAATGATCGCCAGATTCTCGCACCTGCTGGCACTCAAATGGAACCTGAGCGAAGAAAGCCGATACAGCGCTGACCAGCACAAACAATTTGCCGGCTACATCCAGGCACTGGACTGGGCCCGACATCCCGTCAGTGTACATACTTTTCACAACGAACCCCATGTACAGTACGATGAAATCGTTGGCGATCCTTTGTTTCATGCTTCATCAATTCAATTCATGCCGGGCAATGCCGATCGGTTTGTGGAGGAATGGCGAACTATAAGTGCTGACGCGGAATGGCCCTGGGTTATCGACATGGATGAAGTCGGTCCGGCAACCAGGGGTCTAAGCGACACCAACGCAGACGAATTACGTAAAACTGTTCTGTATCCAGTCTACTTCAGCGGCGGCAATATTGAATGGTATTTTGGCTATCATCCACTGCCACTGGGCGGTGACATGCGAACTGAAGACTTTAGAACAAGACAACCCATGTACCGTTACATGCGATACGCTCGCGAAATGATGCAACAGGAATTGCCATTCTGGGAAATGGAACCTGCCGACGAGCTACACAGCGCAGGAGCAAACACCCAGGTGCAGGTGTTTGCCAAAAGCGGCTCGGCCTATGCTGTTTATCTACCGGACGCGACAAACCCGGGATCACTCACAGTAGCGAACGGGACCTATCAGCAACAGTGGTTTAATCCAAGGGACGGGCTCTATACCGACCCGGTTACCGTTAACGCAACCGACATGATCGAGTTGGGAGTTGCTCCCTTCGAAGAAGCTGATGACTGGGTAGTGTTAATCAAGTCGGTCGAGTCGTCAACAAACACTGATACGACTGATACGACTGATAATACTGATAATACTGATAACGCGGATAACACGGATAACACGGACACTACCACCCAGACAGGCGGTATCAGCACAACATCCGGCGGTTCAGCAGACCTTGGTCTATTGGTATTTCTCATAGCGGGTTTTCGACTCAGATCGATTTTAAAAATAAAACACGCTATTGCTTAACCTCTGGCGAACCCCCAAGCAGATATCTCGGACCCGCGCCCTGTTGCGCGGCGTTATCACCGGGGTTATACAGTTTGCAGGTTTTCAGAGACAGACAACCACAACCTATACACGAGGACAATGACTCTTTCATTCTGGTTAACTGTGCAATACGCTGATCGATATCTGCGCTGAATTCACGACTTAACTTTTGCCAGTCAGCTTTATTTGGAGTACGTTGCTGCGGGAGTCCGTCCAGCAGCGTTGCAATTTCCTCAAGCGTATATCCCATTTGTTGAGATATGAGTATAAAAGACACCCTTCTAATCACCGAGCGCGCAAACAGACGTCTGCCACCCGGCCCTCGTATTGCCGGCAACAACCCTATACTTTCATAAAACCGTATCGCCGAAACTGCAACTCCTGTGCGTTTCGCCACGACACCGATACTGATATGCGGATCTTTTTGCATTTGCTATTGACCTAAAGTTAACTTTAGCTTTTATAATCACCGTTTATACTACCTCAAAACGAAAGGTCAACCAGAAAATATCACACTGGGCCATAAGCAATAGTTTGCCTGCCCGAAATAGACAACAACCAACACGAATTAATCAGGAATATTAGTGAAAGAGAAAAAAATTCTTGTCTTTGCAGGCAGCGCCAGAGCGGCTTCGGTGAATAAGAAGTTAGCAATCGCTGCAAGCAAAATTGCTGAAGAATCAGGCGCTGAAGCGACATGTATTGACCTGGCGGACTTTCCGGCCGATATATACAATGGCGATGAGCAGGCTGAAAAAGGAATACCCGATTCAATCAGAAAGTTAAAACAACTAATGGCAGAACACGATGGTTTTATTGTGGTCTGCCCCGAGTACAACGGTCATATCACACCGCTGCTGTGCAACACATTAAGCTGGGCATCCCGATCAGAGAACGATGAAAAGACAATGATTGCCTTTGCCGGAAAGAAAGCCGCCATCATGGCAGCTTCGCCCGGTAAGCTCGGGGGTGTTAGAGTCATACCAAGACTGAGGGACACCCTTGCTGAACTGGGGGTGATGGTAGTACCGGGTTTCGTCACACTGCCAAATGCAATGCAGGCATTCGATGAAACCGGCACTCTCATTAATGATGCAGCCGCCGCCAATGCTAAAACGGTTATCGAAAGACTGATACAAACCCTGTGATAAACAAGGTGCCTGAAAGTACATTTCGTATATGCTTTGAATGGTTAATTACAGTTGTCGCAATAAAGCTTTTGCTAAAGGGCTGGGCTCTGTTATAAAACTATCAATCCTATTACCGGTTTATTAAATTGACGAGCTATGACTACATTGTGGTTGGTGCCGGCTCTGCCGGCTCAGTGATCGCGGATCGCCTGAGCAACAGCGGAAAACACAGTGTCCTGATTCTTGAAGCCGGTGGATCTGATCGCCGTTTTTATGTGCAAATGCCCATAGGCTACGGCAAGACCTACTACGACAAACAAGTCAACTGGAAGTACACCACCGAGCCCGAACCGGGTCTGGACAATAAGCCCAGTTACTGGCCGCGAGGTAAGGTACTTGGCGGCTCCAGCTCAATTAACGCCATGGTCTATGTACGCGGGCATCCGCTTGACTACGACGACTGGGGACGTGACGCGCCCGGTTGGGAATGGAAAAACATAGCACCGATATTCAAGCGCATGGAAGACTGGTCCGGTGGCGCTGACGATTACCGGGGAGCTGGCGGGCCGTTGTCTGTATACGACACCAAAGACGAAGTACATCCACTGTGCAAACACTACCTTGATGCCACGACACAATATCAAATACCCACCAACCCGGACTACAACGGTCAATCAATGGAAGGTGCATCGCTCTATCAGATTACCACCAGAAACGGCTTGCGAGCCTCGGCCGCACGTTGTTATTTAAGACCTGCGCTCAAACGACCCAACCTGACTCTAAAGACCAACGCACATGTAATGCGGGTTACTTTTGAGGGTTCGCGTGCCAGCGGGGTTGTCTTTCGTCATCGCGCTAAAGATCAACAGGTGCGGGCAAATCGGGAGGTTATCCTTTGCGGCGGCGCGATAAACTCACCGCAACTATTGCAACTCTCGGGTATTGGTCCGGCACCATTGCTTAAAAACCACGGGATAAATGTTGTCAGTCATTCACCGCAAACCGGCCAAAACCTGCAGGATCACCTGGGCGCTGACATGGTGTGTGAATCACACCTGCCATCACTTAACCAGCAATTGCGTCCGTGGCTGGGACGCCTGAAAGTCGGCTTACAATTTCTTTTGTTTCGCAACGGTCCGTTAACGCTAAGTCTTAATCAGGCAGGCGGATTTATAAAACTGGACCCAGACGCAGACAGACCGGATATTCAGCTGTATTTCTCACCGCTTAGCTACACACGTGCGCCTGTCGGCACGCGACCATTAATCACTCCTGACAAATTTCCCGGCTTTCTATTGGGCTACAATCCATGCAAACCCACCAGCACTGGAAGTCTGGAAATACGATCTGCAGATCCGTTTAGCGCACCTAAAATGCAGCCCAACTATCTGTCGACTGACTATGATCGGGATATCATGTTAAAAGGCCTGCGGCTGATGCGTAATTTGGCCGGCACTCCTGCCATGAGCAAGCTGATCAACAAAGAATTGTACCCCGGCACCGCGGTGCAAACGGATGAACAAATGCACGCTTTTATCCGACAAAACGCCTGGACGGTATTTCACCAGTGCGGAACCTGTAGAATGGGCGTCAATAAAAACACATCCGTTGTCGATGCCGAATTAAAAGTTCACGGGGTTAGCGGACTTCGTGTGGCCGATGCCTCGATATTTCCAACCATACCCACCGGCAATACCAATGCTCCTTCAATGATGGTCGGAGAAAAAGCATCAGACCTGATTTTGCAAGAGCGTTAAACTCACAAGTACATACCTAAATCAGATCACACCCCACTATATGGCAGCGGTTCAGTTGGCAAACTCTTTTAAAGTCACTCTATATACAATTGCTGCTGGTGCGGTTGGTGCCACTCTCGGTTACTTACTGTCATTTCCTGTATATCCAATCACAGGACCTGCGCTCTTTATCAGTTTGCTGTGCCTGGCAGGCTTTCAATGCGCAATCGCAGATCCGGTCAGAGATAGTGCGCTTCTATTCATCGGTATAAGTATCGGAACCGGGGTCAACGCACAGGCAGCAGCGGCAGTGACAAAATGGCCGATAGCGTTTGTTGTGCTGGCGATCATGGTATTGTGCGTGTTACTAAGTTGCCGCTATCTGCTCATTCATCTATTTAACTTCGGGCCACGCAGCGCCACTCTGGCGGCAACACCCGGTCATTTAAGCTTTGTGATCAGCCTTGGCACCGCAATGGACATTGATATCACCCCGGTGGCGGTGGTACAAGCGGTTCGATTACTGGCGTTAACTCTTTGCGTGCCTGTTGTGACCATGCTATTCGGCATTGATATAGGCCAGGCGATGGCAACACCAACCGGCCCGTCGATGAAACTTATTCACTTAGCAGCTCTCATTATCGGGTCTTTGCTTATAGCGTTGACTTTTAAAAGGTATAAAATACCCGCGGCATTTGCCATTGCTGCGATGCTTCTGTCAGCAGTAACTCAACTCAGCGATCTGACTCCGGGGACATTGTCACAAACCGTTGTATTTCCCTGCCTTGTTATTGTGGGCATTCTGATCGGCAGTCGATTTTCAGGCATCACGCTGCAACAACTTAAAAACCATTTACTGGCCGGCATAGTCACCACCACAGCTACCGTTATCATTGCCTGTATTGCCGCCGTGCCTGTCGCCATGATTCTTGGAATGCAGACTGCCCATGTGATAATCGCCTTCTCCCCGGGTGGGCTGGAGACGATGATCGCCATGGGTGCGGTGCTTGGTGCGAATGCCGGCTTTGTCGCCGCCTGTCACGTCGGTCGTCTTTTTCTGCTAATGTTGCTGGTGCCAGCTATATTATCAAGATCAAAACCGGTACCCTGATAAGTCCCCCGACTAGATCACTTAATCAAGGATGAAGGCGATGGATAAAGATCAGCTAATGCGCGCATCGGTCAACAGAAGCTATGGGTCACCTGATGTAATCAACATTGAACATGTTCCTGTTCCCGTAATCGCAGATAACGATGTATTGATTAAGATTCACGCGTCCACCGTCAATCGAACAGACTGCGGGTTTCTGCGCGCAAAACCATTTATCGTAAGATTCTTCAGCGGCCTGCTACGACCTAAATACCCCATCCTCGGATGTGAATTCGCAGGTGAAATTTCCGCCTGCGGATCAGCCGTCACTAACTTCAATATCGGTGACCGGATTTGCGGGTTTAAAGACGACGACCATGGATTTGGCGGTCACGCACAATTCACGTCCATGCCTGCGACCGCTATGCTCACTAAAATTCCCGACTCAATGAGCTATACCGATGCCGCTCCTGCACTGGAAGGATCACACTACGCACTGAACTATATTCGTGCGGCAAATATAAAAGCAGGCGACAGGGTTTTAATCAACGGGGCAACCGGGGCCATTGGCTCTGCAGCGCTGCAGATCATCAAACATATGGGTTCAACAGTCACCGCTGTGTGCGCAACGGAACACACACTATTAATACAACAACTCGGCGCCGATACCGTTATAGATTACAAACAGCAGGATTTTACGCAATTGGACGAACAGTTTGATGTTGTTTTTGACGCCGTGGGTAAAAGCACATTTGGTCAATGCAAACGAATACTGACAAGCAACGGAATATACATCTCAACAGAACTGGGTCCGTGGGCACAAAACCCGTTACTGGCCTTGTGGACAGCACGATCAAAATCACAAAAGGTTTTGTTTCCTATTCCAGTGAACAAAAAGGAGGATGCCGACTACATTGCCGGCTTAATGCAAGAGAATAAATTTCGGCCACTGGTTGACAAAACCTATCCGCTGGAAGAAACCGCAAGCGCATTTAGATACGTAGAGACCGGAATGAAAACAGGCAACGTCGTCATAGATATTAATTGATCAACGCAACAATAATTATTTTATACATTTAGCACTATTTACCCAGCAGGGTAAATGAGCCATTGGCGACGATCTCACCATTAACTTGAAGCTCAAGCCTGTGCTTGCCGCCATAAAGCGCCCGAATGGTGGTCATTTTCATCGGGTGTTTTTTCTCAAGAGTCAGCTTGTCCTTAGCGGCTATCGATATTGTTTTCCACTTAAACACCTTACAGCGATCACTATCACGTTTACCCTTATAGTAAACCAGATAGTCAATCATAAGCTCCTGTCGCCGCGCCGATTGATTTTCAATACTGGCAGTCATCAGGGCCGAGCCACCTATGCTGACTTTTACCGGTGATACTTTTAACGTCGCCACTATTTTATCCGGTTTCTTATATCCAATAATCGAAAGCGCCCGCGGATTGCCGGCTTTAATCAGACCACGCAAACCATGCTTTATCACCCATGTTGTTTTTTCATCCGCCTCTTTGCTCCATGATTTACATCGATTAAGTACTGCATCAGGATGGTCTTTAGACAGATCATTAAGGTTATTGGCGACAGAACGTCTGACGTATAGCTCATCATCGGTTTTAAGTGCATCAAGTATCGGCCAGATGGGTGACGGATCGGCGATAAGCTTGTGTAACTTACTGCCCCAGGGTAGTCGCGTGCGAGTTCCTTCAGAACACCAGCGCCTTACATGAGAGCTCGGGTCATCCAGTAGCTGGTAAAGATGACTGAATGTGGCGTCCTGTTGATGCTCTACAAACGGTCGCACGGCGAATTCTGCACTGAAGCGTTGTGTGAGCGCATGCATTGCATCCATCGACTCTGCAAAGTGTGGCAGGCCGTTGTCAGCGATAAATTGACCAACCGGCCACTGCAACCAGCCATCGGTTACCGCTTCGCAGTCCGGCAATATGGCAGGCAGGCTCTTTTGCAGGATCGACGCAGATTTTCGGTAGTCGTCCGGCAGGCTTAGTTCCATGGCCTGTGAAAACTGCTTAACACGAGCGTGGAATTCCAGTGAAGACAAATTTTTACAGCAATGGCGAATGAACTTCTGCTGATCAAATTCCGGATAGACAGCAGCAATCTGACCGGCAAGTTCTTTTGCCGCTGCACGATCAAACCAGTGCTTAAACGCTTTCTTCTCTTCCTGTGCCATTGATCATGAACCGGTTGCATGTCCCAAAGTTTTAACGCGTCTGTTGACAACAGTCAACCGGGCAGTTCGAATCAATCGCCGTTGTTGAACCGCGATGTTTACAGAGCGGGAGAGATCAACAACAGAGGCCGCATATAAGGTTTATGGCCATAGCTGCAGCTTTCAAACCGAAGATGGATAGTGCCTGAGATATGTTGCCGCCACGCGCCGAGGGGATAGGGTGAGATGTTTGAGCGCGTAGTTGTTCAATTGTCCTGGGAAGATTGATGAATACGCGCCGTCCTGGCGCGTTCGCATCCTGGCTCTGCAGTTACAGAACAGCCTCTGGTAAGCGGGGCGACCAGCTTGCCGCTATTGACTCTGGACGCCTCATAAACAAATGCAGGCTAAGAGTCTGCGCGGTAGAACCTTCGCTACTGCGAACGCGCCCTGACGGTGCGTTTTTATCGATCATTTTCGTTACGTACGAATGACTATGCGCCTCAAATGATCGTAAAAACGCCCTCGCCATGGCACATTCTCGCTG
>CAKZVB010000064.1 GCA_937922015.1 uncultured Granulosicoccaceae bacterium | reverse complement strand
TATTACCGTGAAGGCTGGGAGGAATTAAATAGATCCCCCGGCTTATTTCCAGAAGCCAGTGACTAGTGCAAATTCGTGTTGCTGTTACCACTGATTGTGCAGCCGTACAAACATGTGCCAGATCAGCCTATGATAAGTATGTTGAGCGCATAGGCCGGGAGCCTGCACCCATGGTTGCAGATTTTGCAGCGCACATTAGAAATGGAAATGTATTGGTGATGGAAAACGACCGTGCCCTGGTCGCCTATGCAGTCTATTACGCTGAAGGTGATTGCCTGCAGCTTGAAAATATTGCGGTGGATCCAGCCTATCATGGCAGGGGCTATGGTACTCAGTTGCTTGAAGTGATTCATGATCTGGCCAGGCAAGGAAGCTATCGAGCCGTTACTCTCTATACCAATGAAAAGATGGTAGAAAATCTTGTTTGGTATTCAAAGCGTGGATATGAAGAAGTAGAACGACGTACAGAAGACGGGTTTAATCGCGTGTTTTTCAGTTATACGATTTAGTATATCTTTACGATTAGCTACGGGGAAAGGGAGAACGAATCCAACAGGATGTTGACTAACACGATAGATTTCCGAGTCGTTGACAACGTCTAATGCTGGCCGGGTGGTGACAATACCGGTGTTGGCCGAAGTAAAGAGCCGCTCGCTACTTTTGGAAATGCCTTGTTCCGGCGCTTCGATTAAACGCTGGACGCAATCTTATGCGGACCACCCCATGAAGCAGGGGTAAACAGCGACAGGCCGCGTGCCAGAAAATACAGATTCAGTAAAACACCGATGCCAAAAGCCTGCTGCCATCTGAAAGCACTGGCACTCTTTTTTAGCCCGAGAAGCAATAATGGTAGTTGCCAGATAACAATACCCAGGATCCAGAAAGACAGTGGAAATGCCCCACTCAGTGCGGCCGCCAGACTAATTAAAGCGACAATAGAAATAATAACGTGTAGTAGAGGAAAAAGAACACTTGGTAGCTCAGAAAGTGCAAACCCGTGCTTTCTCAAGCTTTGCAAATTGCTTGAACCGCGCCAGCGCTCTTTTTTGTAGAAGCGTTGCGTTGTGTCTGCTTCTCCGTGATGGATGGCAATAATGCGGTTGTCACAAAGAATGTTGCCTTGTTCTTTGAGGCGAATGCAAAGATCATAGTCTTCGCAGGTGATCATGCTTTCATCAAAGCCTTCGACAGCCTGAAATGCATCACGCCTGACAAACATGTTCATTGACTCAAGCCATTCGATTTCAAAGGCTGGCTGATCTGGTGATATTTTTCTTCTTACCTGATACCAGCAACTCTGAACCCAGGTGGCATTGTCGGGAATAGTTGGCGGACAGCCAAAGCAAACGACTTCGCTATTGTCTATATGTCTCTGTATAGACTCAAACCAGTTTGGGCCTACGCTACAGTCCGCATCGATAAAGGCGAGTACATCCCCTTTCGCTTGCTTTGCAGCAAGATTTCGCAGAGTGGATATCGTAACATCCGGCGCCATAGTAACGTGTGCACCGTACTTATTGGCCACTTCAACAGAATTATCGGTCGACCCATTGTCCACAACAAGCTGTTCGTATTCGATGCTGTCTATAGCTGCCCGCTTGATCGATCGCAAGCATGCCTCAAGACCCTTGGCATCGTTTTTAACAGGGATTATTATGGATAATTTCATTAAATAACATCAGTTTAAACAGGCGTTACAATTGAGTCCATTGGGTAGACTTATGTCGTCTCAACGGACCAGGATCGTCTTCAGTAGCAGAGGAAGTAACAGTGCTCAGGTAAGTGAGACTGTTGTCCTGCTGCTTTAGTTGCATTTTGCACATATCGTACTGGTAAAATGTGCAAGTAAAGTGAAATTTTTCATTGCTTGGGAGTAGTGCCGCAATAGTTTACAATTTATCCAGTACTGGTTGGTTACGACCAAATGTCTGCGGTTTCAGGAAGAGGCCGGGCTCGTAATCTTCATTGCAGTGACACCTGATTTTGCATATCATTACAGCGCGGTAGCACTATCTACTTTTTCGCTATGGCTTATTGTGATTTTAGTCACAATTGCTATTACGATCAGCAGGGTTTTGCGTGGGTTTGCTTGGCTGCATCCGTTTTTTCTATATTTCAATGAGGGCGTAGCCAGGGATAGATGGGTGCACTGTCAGGCATTAAAAAGTCCGGGGCGTCAATTGTAAATAATTGACCATTTGCAACATTGCGCTGTCCGGCCCCGGTGCCATGCTAACGATATCTTCAGGAGCGCCAGGCGCTATTGCTCTCTGTTATCTCCAATTCCTGCTCGTCTAGCGGTCAGCCCGGCACTGCAAGGTCACGGCATTACACCAAATCGTCTTTATCTGGATTTGTGCTACCAACGCGCTCAGTCGGTTTGCTCACACAAGCCGAACAAATTACAGGGACAAAATGAAATACAACAAGCTCGGCAATTCGGATCTCAATGTAAGTGCGCTGTGTCTGGGTAGTATGACCTGGGGTACGCAAAACACGGAAGCTGAAGGTCATCAGCAGATGGACTATGCGCTTGAGCACGGTGTTAATATTATTGACACGGCGGAAATGTATCCCACCACGCCGTTGAGCGAGGAGACTCAGGGTCGTACTGAAGAGATCATTGGCACATGGATGAAAAAAAGCAGTAAGAATCGCGATGTAATAATCGCGACTAAAGTCACCGGGGCTGGCAACCAGTCATACATTCACGACGGCATGCCAATTAATCCAAAGAAAATTCGATTGTCGTTGGAAAGCAGTTTAAGAAGGCTGCAGACTGACTGTATTGATCTTTATCAGTTGCACTGGCCCAATCGAGGCTCTTATCACTTCCGCCAGTGCTTCACTTATGACCCGACTAAACAACATACCAATGAGGTCAATGATAACATTCGCGAAGTATTGTTTGAATTGCAGCGTCAGATTGAAGACGGCAAAATAAGATATATAGGATTGTCTAATGAAAGCTGTTGGGGTACTGGCCGTTTTCTGCAGACCGCCAGTGATAACAAGCTGCCACGAGTAGTGTCGGTGCAGAATGAGTATAGCCTGCTGAACCGGCTTTATGATCTTGATATGGCAGAGTTGTCTCATCATGAAAATGTCGGGTTATTGGCATTCTCACCGTTGGCTGCAGGATTGTTAAGCGGAAAGTACGCTGACGGTATCATTCCTGAAGGGTCGCGCCGAACCTTAAATGATAGCTTGAATGGTCGCCTGTCAGAGTACTCTGTACAAGCTCTTGATCAGTACATCTCTATTGCCAGGAAGCACGAGATAGCGCCTGCCCAGCTGGCATTGGCGTTTTGTATGTCTCGTCCGTTTATGGCCTCTGCCATTATCGGGGCGACTACCATGCAACAGCTGCAAGAAAATATAGCCGCTTGTGAGGTGACATTGACACAGGAAATCCAATCGGAAATTCAGGCTGTTTATCGTCAGTATCCTGTGCCTATGTGATGGTTATTGCTTGAACACCCTGTTACGGCCATTATCCGCTGCTGCGGATATTCCCCGCCAGTTCCCTAGCCCGTTTAACGCAACGCCGCATCAACTGGCTATTGATGCAGCGCAATTGCTAAAGTCCAGGCTGTCCCGGTTTTCACCTGACGTGCACGATTTTAATGCTCCGGGCGGTGGCAAGATGTTTGGTGTATTGGTCGTGCAAACCACAGACGGGCAGCTGGCCAGTCTGTCAGCGTTTTCAGGCATGTTGGGCGGGCAATGGCACAGAGAGGGCTTTGCTCCTCCGGTATTTAATCTGCAGGATAGAAATTCTTATCTGCAACAGGGCGAGGAGCGGCTCGCGCAAATAGTCGCGGAGCTTGCCACGATAGATAGAGACCCGCACTACAGTGCCGCATTGCAAAATCTATCGGAAATTCGGCATCAGGCGTCGCTTGCCCTTGAGGAGAGTAGAAACAACAACAGACTAAAGCGGCAACAGCGTGAAAAAATCAGGCTTGAAAACCCTGATGATAAAAAATTGGCGGCCAATCTTGATAGCGACAGCCGCGAAGATAAACGGCACCTTCGCGAAATGAAGCGCAAGTGGAAAGATAAAGAGGCAGCGGCCAGGTTAGTAGCAGGATCATTTGAGAGCAGGATAGAGTTGTTGTGCGCTGAGCAGTCAGGGCTATCCAACAGCCTGCAGAGCAGGGTCTTTGATGGTTATGTTATCGACAGCTTCAGCGGTGAAAAGGTGGCGATAAAGAAGCTCTTCAGCAATAAGTTACCACCCGGTGGTGCTGGAGATTGTGCGGCGGTTAAGCTCTTAAGGCACTGTGTGTTGTGCGGCTTAAAGCCGGTTTGTCTGGCGGAGTTCTGGTGGGGGTCTACACCGTCTGGTGGCATCAGACATCATGGAAAATTCTATCCGGCGTGTCGCGGCAAATGCGGCGTGATTTTACCTTTTATGCTGCGCGGTGTTGCAACGACTATTGCAAATCACGAATTATTGACTGACTTTCCTGAAAGCCAGCCCGAATTTGTATTTGAAGACGACCAGCTGATTGTGGTCAACAAACCGTCGGGTATGCTATCTGTCCCGGGCAAGAGTATTACTGACTCTGTTGAACAGCGATTGCGAGCCCGTTATCCGCAGGCATCAAATGCAAGTATGCTGGTGCACAGGCTCGATCAGGCAACATCGGGTCTGTTACTGGCCGCCAAGAATTCAAATGCACACAGACATCTGCAAAGGCAATTTTTAAATCGACAGGTAGTAAAGCGGTACTGCGCTGATCTGGCAGGTATCGTCAATAGCAGTAGTGGTACCATAGACTTGCCGATTCGGGTTGACATTGATGACAGGCCGCGGCAGCTGGTTTGTCATGAGCATGGCAAACGCGCACTGACAAAATATCGTGTGTTGCAAAAGGGCTCTGCATGGAGTCGGGTTGAGTTTGAACCTGTTACAGGTCGAACCCATCAGTTGCGAGTACATGCGGCCCATGGTGCTGGATTGAATACGCCTGTTGTGGGTGATGAACTCTATGGAACTGCAGCAGATCGTTTGCATTTGCACGCGGAGTATCTGTCTTTTATTCATCCGGTGACTGAAAAACGATTAGAATTTACCGTAGCGGTACCTTTTTAAGCCGCGTAATTCAGTTGCATAACGGCCACTAATAATAGCGAGAATTGACTATTTCCATGAATCCCCGCGGCCTGACTATAAGCGAAAAAATACCGGTGCAATTTGTGGATGAGCTGCCGCAGGCTGTAGACGTTGTTGTGATTGGTGCGGGTGTAATCGGGGTTTGTACGGCGTTAAGTCTGGCTAAGGATGGTGTCCGTGTTTTATTATGTGAGAAGGGTCGGGTCGCCGGAGAGCAGTCGTCACGTAACTGGGGCTGGATCAGACAGCTTGGACGTGATCCGGCTGAAATACCGATTATGCAGGAGTCCCTTGAGCTCTGGGAGTCACTGGCGGAGACGCTTGGTGAGGACATCGGTTTCCGCCGCCATGGCATTATCTATCTGGCCAGTTCTGAAAAAAAACTGGCGCAGCGTGAGGCGTGGCTCGATGTCGCCAGGCCGCACAAGCTGCAAGTGACCATGCTCAACCGCGCTGGTGTCGAAAAACAAATTGATGGTGTTGCCGGACAATGGTGCGGCGGCATACACACGCCCGGTGACGCCAGAGCAGAACCATGGCTTGCGGTACCGGCTATTGCACGTGCCGCACAACGAGAAGGTGCGCTCATCAGAGAAAACTGTGCAGTGCGGTCGGTTGAGCAGACCGATGGACAAGTGAGTTCGGTAATCACCGAATCGGGAGAGGTTCGATGTCAGCGTGTCGTTTTAGCCGGGGGAGCCTGGTCTTCTCTATTTGCAGCGAATATCGGTCTGCGGCTGCCGCAGCTGTCAGTCAGGTCAACAGTTGTTTCGACTACCGCGGTGCCCGGCGTCTATGACGGTTGTGCTGCAGATGAAAAGCTTGCCTTTCGCCGTCGACAGGACGGTGGCTACACACTGGCTTTGTCAGATCTGACTAATCATCTGGCTGGGCCGGACTCCCTGCGTTTCCTTACATCGTTTATACCCGCGGTAAAGGCCGAATGGAGCACGTTGCGGTTCGGTGTTTCCGGTGTCAATTATCCGGATGGCTGGCGCACACAGCGTCGATGGGTGTCATCTGAAATTACCCCGTTTGAGCGTAACCGGGTGCTCAGCCCGGAGCCGGACAAAAAAGCCGCACAGCGGATGATTGAACGTTTTAAACAACGTTTTCCTCAACTAAAGAAGGTTGGTATTGCCCATCAGTGGGCGGGTATGATTGACTCTCTGCCGGATATCGTACCGGTACTGGATCAGGTTGGGTCATTTGAAGGGTTGACTATTGCAACCGGTTTTAGCGGGCACGGTTTTGGAATCGGGCCGGCGGCCGGAAAAATTGCAGCAGAGCTTGCGCAAAATAAAACTCCCGAACATGATCTCAGTCGTTTTCGCTTTAGCCGCTTCTCTGATGGATCACCGATTGATCTGGGTCCTGCGTTATAATGCAGTCAATATTGTCGATGGGGTTTCGCGTGAGTAGACTGGTTATAGGTTTTATGTGGTGCATTGTCGTAGCTGCCGGAGCTACGGTTGCCAATGTTGCGGCGGCCGGCAATCAAATCACTATTGAATACGCTGAAGACCCACAATTCAGTCGAATAAAATCTCTGCTTATCCAGGACGGTGTGCTGGACCATGGTGTACGGTTTATCAACGACACCTTTCAGTTGCAACGTTCTATAGTGGTTGAGGCGGGTGCTGCAGACGGGCCACTGTATGATCCCGCCGTCAGCGCAATACAGATACCCTATGCGTTTTACACCGAAGTGACAGATCGATATCGCGAACTGGAATCAGACGAGCTGGAGTTATCGGCGCTGGCGGGGGATGCCATGTTACATACGCTCTTCCATGAGCTTGGTCATGCTTTGGTTGACCAGTTAGAGCTACCTATAGTCGGCAGGGAAGAAGATGCCGCAGATGCGCTGGCAAATGTGTTGTTGCTTGAATACTATGACAACGGCGCCGGGATTGCGGGCAATGCGGCAGAGCTTTTTGCGCTTGAAGGTGAGGACAGAGGCGAACTTGTCGATGAAGATTTCTGGGGCGAACACAGCCTTGATGAGCAAAGATACTTCAGCACACTTTGTAATATCTATGGCAGCAACCCTGACCGGTTTGCAGAGCTGGCACAGCAAACGGGCTTTTCTGAAGAGCGCCGTGAGATATGCGTGGAAACCTACCAAAGACTGGTAGATGACTGGAATCTATTGCTGGAGCCTGTATTCAAAACCGATGGGTAATTACATCAGTCCGGGGGCGTGGTAAATATTAGGCGGGCTGCTGACTGTAAAGTCGGATACAAAGATGCTAAACAAAAAGCGAGAACAGCAATGCCATTAGGATACGTAGTTGCACAAATCAACGTGACCGACCCGCAAACCTATAAAAGTTATATTGCCCTGGTTCAGCCCTCTATAGAAGCCTATGGTGGTGAATTTCTTGCCCGTGGCGGTAAATCGGTAAGCTACGAGAATGAACCCTTTGGCGATAGAAACGTCATTATCCGGTTTCCGTCTTTTGAAGCTGCGGATAACTGGTACCACTCTGCCGAGTATGCCGATGCAAAAACTATTCGAATGTCGGCGTCTGGCAGTGTGCAGACTATTGTAGAAGGTGTGTAATGGTTCAGCCGAACCCTGGTTTTACATCATCAATGAGGCTTCTTATGAAAACAGGTTATAACCCCGCTATGAGCAAGTCAGTAATAGCAACGTTAATTTTAATGTCAGCGGTGCAGCCGGCGTTTGCTCATCATCCCTTGGACGGGCAGCCCATGCAGACTTTTATACACGGGTTGTTGTCCGGGCTGGCTCATCCGATACTCGGCTTTGATCATTTGTTTTTTATCATTGCAGCGGGTGTGCTTGCCTTTCGCTGTGGTCGGGCCCTGGCTGCACTTGTTGCTTTGCTGGTGTCAGTTGTGATCGGTGTGCTTTCGACTAATGCGGGATTTATGATGCCCTCGGTGGAGTTGTTAGTTGCGCTCTCAGTAATTGTTGTCGGCGTAATCGCTCTGCGCGGGAAATCCCTGTCGTTTTTACACGCGTCCTTGTTGTTCGCCATACTCGGTGTGGCACATGGCTGTGCGTTTGGACTCACTATAGCCGCACAGGAAGTCGTGTCTCTGCCTGTGTTGGCGGGCTACCTGTCGGGCTTGTCTTTGATTCAGTATTGTGTGGCATTACTGGCCGGGTACGGTGTCTATCGTCTGGCGGGGTTATTGAAGGCGGATGTGCTGGTGCACAGAATGGTCGGTGCCATTGTCACCGGTGTGGGGTTTTTGTTTTTAGCCGGGCAAGTGTAAGTATTGGTTCATTCGTTGGCGTTCACTTAATAGTCCGGATGCGCCACACAATTCTACTGACTGCCTTTTCGGGACAGACCTATGGCAAATAGTATAACCCCAAGCGCAATGTAGGCGTTTACCGGTAGAATTTCAGATAAAAAGATACTCCCGAACAACACACCGAAAACCGGCACCATAAAGTTTATCTGGCTCAGAAATGATGCGCCCTGACGATCAATAATAATCAGGATGATCCAGGTCGCAAAGGCCGTGGGACCGGCTGCCAGCAGCAGCACTGAAGTCAGGGCTGGTGGGGTATAGTTTATCATCTGCCAGGGCTGATCGATTAGCAGGCTGATCGGGAGCAGCATTGCGGTTCCGCACAGCATCAGTGCCGACAGCATCGGGAGTCGTGCCATAGAGGTTAGCTGACGAGTAATGATTGCATTGATGGCGTAACAGATCGCTGCCGAGAGAATGGCGAGCTGGCGGAACGTGTCTTCCCCGATTGCACCGAGTGCTGCCGGCCCCATTAGAATAATAACGCCAGCCAGTCCGCACAGCACACTGGCGATTTTCCATCGGTTTAGTTTTTCGTTGTCGGTAAAAAACTGTGCAAAAACGATGGTCGCCAAAGGCATAACTGCCATGAAAATAGCCGTTAGACCCGCTTCTACTTCAACCTGACCCCAGCTGATCAGGGAAAATGGGATGGCATTACCGAATGCCGCAGAAGCAATGATATAAACCCATATCCGGCCACCGGACGGCAGCCTTTGTTTTGAAAAAATCATCAGTGAGTACAGGATGATTGCTGCAATGCCAAGACGCATAGTCACCACCGTGAAAGGTGGAATATCGCGTACGCTGATGTCTGTAAATATGAAACTACTGGCAAAAATGACGGCCAGGCCAGTGAGCAGGGAATAGTCCACCAGGTTTGGTGATAGCGTTTTAACTTTATGCACTGAAGGCGTGGCCGGTAGATCGAGTCTGCGGAGCATATCTTGTTTACGCAGTCGTGACTATGTTTAGCCCCTGGAACACAGTCATCGGAGATGACCGTGTTGTTGTTTGTAGAATACCGGCTAGTCGTGCAGGGCAACGATCAATCGCGAGAGGCGTAGGTGGCAGAGATCCCTTCTGCAAGCTCGACCAGTGAAATAAGCTCGCTGCGGTAACCGTGATCATCTTTACCGCGAGTCTGGCGCAAAATCTCCAGAGTATCTGTGTAGCTGTATTGCTCAAGGTACTTACCGCCAGTCAGAAGTTGTGCAAACCCGGCAACGGCACTGGCAAACTGGAAGTCCTCGCTGGCCGTCTTAAATGATGTTAGGAGGCTGTCTTTCTGGACGACTGTTACTGTCTCTGTGCTATTGCTCCGACCAGGCAGTTTGTAGCGTAGCTTGACGTAGGCCAGTTCATTATCGTGCGCAAGTGATGCAGGCCCGGTACTTATGGGTGGCTGGTATCGCAGTGATGGCAGACGGTTTGCTTTGGAATTAGCCAGCGTTATTTCGTACAGCGCAGTCACGGTATGGCCGGCGCCAATCTCTCCGGCGTCTACTTTGTCGTTGGTGAAATCTTCCGTTTGCAGCGTACGGTTCTCATACCCAAGCAGTCTATACTCGGCGACTACCGCTGGATTAAACTCAACCTGAATTTTCACATCGCCGGCGATTGTCATTAGTGTTGATTGCGCTTCTGTGACCAGCACTTTGTAGGCTTCCCTGAGGTTGTCAATATAGCTGGCGTTGCCGTTACCGACATCTGCTAATTGTTCCATGAGTGAATAGTTGTAGTTACCAGAGCCAAACCCCAGTGTGGTCAGAGCGATACCTGATTTGCGTTTCTCTTCTACCAGTTCCTTTAATGCGTCAATACTGACTGTGCCTACATTTAAATCACCGTCACTGGCGATCAATACCCGGTTGATACCATCTTTGATAAAGTGTTCCTGTGCTATCTGGTAGGCTAGTTTTATTCCCGCGCTGCCGTGCGTACTGCCGCCTGCGTGTAAATTATCGATGGCATTCATGATTTTTGATCGTTGGCTGGCTGGTGTCGATTCCAGAACAAGCCCTGCTGCACCGGCGTAGACTGCCAGTGCAATGCGGTCGTCTTCATTGAGGTTATTAAGCAGTAGCTTTAAGGATTTTTTAACCAATGGAAGCTTATTGGCATTCTGCATGCTGCCTGAGACGTCCACCAGAAAAACCAGATTGGCAGGAGGTCGATCCCTGGTCGGTGGCTCATAGCCCTTCAGACCGATTTGCAGTAGCTTGCGTTGCGGGTTCCAGGGGGATGGTGCTAATTCGGTGGTGACTGAAAACGGCTGGTCCGTGCTGGCGGGTTTTTGGTAGGCGTAAGAGAAATAGTTAATCATCTCTTCAAGACGAACTGCATCGTGAGGTGGTAACCTTCCCTGTGTTGCAAGCATACGGCGGATGTTCGAATATGATGCTGTATCCACGTCAATACTGAATGTTGAAACCGGGTTCAGCATCGTTTGTTTGACCGGACTTTCATTGACTGGCAAATAATTCTCACGGTCTGTGGCAGGTGCGGGCAAAATGGTGTGATTAATGTCCCGGTAAGGCATAGGGCTAAGTAAATTTTGCGTTTGCGCTACTCTATTCACCGACTTCGCGTTAGCAGTGGTAGTGTAGATCGACATAGTTCCCGTTTGTCCACTGACATCAGAAACGGTATCTTTTTCTTCTGTTAGTTTCTGTGATTCCTTGCGGACAGCTATTTCTTCAGTAGTGAACCGGTTTTGTTTATCTGTCGAGCGGGGTGATTCCTGTGTGCAGGCCATCATAATGACA
>CAKZVB010000063.1 GCA_937922015.1 uncultured Granulosicoccaceae bacterium | reverse complement strand
CAGACATCGTAAAGCCCGCCTTTAAACTCCAGCACTGACCAACTGTCAGACTGGTCTCGACTTAATCAGTGCCCATCCAGAAACAAGCGCTACTACCGACCACTCATGCACGCAGCGAGGATCACTCAGGTGCGTGAGATTTTTGCCTGCCACATGTGGGCCTATCCGTTGCCAATAATGGGTCATTTACAAGTAACTACATGTGGTCGGCGAAAGATTACGCCCTGTTTCTGGATGGGCACTATTCAGTCTTTTACACATTGCACAACATATTTTGAGCGATCACTCACAACTCCACCTGCTGTAACAGCCATCCGACAAACGCACGCGCGGTTGAATTATTCGACCCGGGTTTTATCGATATAAAATACCCGTCTACAGCGCGAATAGTTTTCGAATGAATCAGCTTAAGCTTACCTGCGGTGAGCGCGGGCTGCGCGATTAACTGACTGGTTAAGGCAATTCCGCTTCCCGCCTGCGCAAAGTCCACTGCCAGACCGTGAGAATCAACGTTGATGGTAACCGGCAACTCCTCGTCAAAACCGAATTGCCGGGCACAGTTGGCCCAGGTGTCAGAAGTGCCTACCGCTTGAATCAATGGATAACGCACAATATTTTTAGCGTTCAGCTGCCGTATTCTTCGGGACTTGATAAATTGTGGCGACGCCACCAGCACCAGACGGTTTTTTCCCAGTTGCTTTTCGACGTAGGGGTTATCGTCTTTTGAGCCGAAACGAATAAGCACATCGGCGTTCGCATGGGATATTTCATCAGGCCACACGGTAGTCATCAACCTTACCTTGACGTGAGGATGTTGTTCAATAAAACGGCTAAGCAGTGGCACCAGATACCACTGCGCCACGCTGACACTGGTGGCAACATTCAGCAGGTCAGCGCTGTGTACCTGATCCAGCTTCGCGGTGGCTGTATAAAGCTGGTTAATAGCCTGCGACACATCAGGCAACAGACGACGCCCTTCATCAGTCAACACGATGCTGCGGTGTTTTCGCACAAACAACAGACAGTCAAGACGCGCCTCCAGACTGCGAATCTGCTGACTCACCGCAGACTGCGTCATTCGCAGTTCATCGGCTGCCAGTGTAAAGCTCAGATGCCGGCCCGCACACTCAAAGGTGCGCAGCCAACCAAGCGGCGGGGTGGTCTTTTTCATGGTGACATAACTATAGCATTAGTGTAACTAATGCATATACACGCTATTTATTCGCTTGAGCAAACACCCCGAAAGCCCGATAGTACCTGCTACCTGCATTCGACCGAGCCTGCCAGATGACACCGGATATCCGTAAGTTTGTCACATTTGAAGAAGAAGTCCTTGTCGAAGGATACAAAGCGGCCGACACGCCGTGGCGGTTGTTTGCAGTGGCTGCAGTCGTTACCAACCCATGGGCGGGGCGCCACGTTGATGACCTTGAACCGCAAATCAGGGCTTTTGGACCTGTTCTGGGCGAGGCGCTAACGAAACGAATCATTGCGCTGGCGGGTGGTGGCGACAAGATAGAGGCCTACGGCAAAGCCGCGGTTGTCGGGCTTGACGGGGAGATCGAACACGCATCCGGGCTCATACACACCCTCCACTTCGGGAATTTCTATCGCGAAGCGGTTAGCGCAAGCAGTTATCTGGCATTTTCGAACACACGCGGTCCCGGCAACGCGCCCATCGCTGTGCCGTTGATGGACAAACACGACGCCGGCCGACGATCACACTACCTGACCGTGCAGTTCTCTATCGCCGACGCTCCGCGCGCAGACGAAATTGTTGTTGTGTTGGGCGGAGCAAACGGCGGACGTCCGCATCATCGAATCGGCGATCGATATAAAGATCTTGAGGAGCTTGGACATGCAGTGGACAACCCTGCCGCGATCAAGACTTAGCGACCAAATAAGCGGCTATCAATGCAACCAACATGATCACCGCAAGCCGCACATGGTGCTGCTACATGGCGTTGGCATGCAGGCAGACTACTGGAGCAACCTGACAACAACACTGGAAAACACTTTTTCAATCACGGCCGTGGATCTGCCTGGCCATGGCCAGAGCGCGTTAATTAAGAGCGATTCACCAAACCTGCATGACTACACCGACGTTATCGCCCCCTGTATTGCGAACAAACCAGCGATAATCGTCGGACACTCCATGGGGGCCTTGATTGCGCTTGATATGGCCGTTCGATACAAGCGACAGGTCACCGGTATCGCTGTGCTGAACGGCGTTTACCGGCGAGACGAAAAAGCACAGCGGGCCATTCAAACCAGAGCTGAAGAACTCCTCAGCACACCAATACCCGATCCACAACCCACACTGGCGCGATGGTTTGGTTCTGCGCCACAGGGTGTCGATGCCGAAGCTGAAGCGCATTGTCGCCAATGGTTGTTAAATGCTCAGGTTAAAGGGTATGCCGATGCCTATCGCGTCTTCGCGGCAAGCGATGCACCCCCTGACAACGAACTACTATCCATACAATGCCCGGCTGTCTTCATGACCGGCTCCGATGAACCCAATTCAACGCCACAAATGAGCCGCGCAATGTCAGAACTGGCGAGGAATTCCAGTTGTGTCATCGCAGACGGTGCACGCCACATGATGTCGATGACACACGCAGATCTTGTCTGCGACACTCTGTTGCATTTTTTTGGTGGCACAAAGCCCGGAAAAGCAGAGACCGGAGAAGTCCGCCTGCAAAATTCAAACGAGAGCAAGCCATGAAATTTTCACTGTTCGCACACATGGAGCGACTTGATACGACGCAGAATCAAGCGCAACTATACCAGGACTTTCTGGAACTCTGCACACTGGCAGACGAAGGTGGAATGCGGGCAATCTGGACAGGTGAACACCATGGGATGGAATTTACCATCGCACCAAACCCCTTTATCACCATTGCAGATGTTGCGCGACATACCAATAACGTCAAGCTCGGGACCGGCACCATCGTCGCACCATTCTGGCATCCGATACGACTGGCCGGTGAGGCCGCAATGACAGACCTGGTCACCGACGGTCGCCTTGAACTTGGCATCGCACGCGGTGCCTATTCCTATGAGTACGAGCGCATGTCACCGGGTCTGGATGCCTGGCAGGCGGGTCAGATGATGCGTGAAAGCGTTCCACTGATCAGACAACTATGGCAAGGTGACTGTCAGCACGAGGGTGAGTTTTATCAATTTCCTGCCACCACTTCAGCACCCAAACCGTTGCAGAGCGGTGGTCCGCCGATATGGATAGCCGCACGCGACCCCAACAGTCACGAGTTTGCAGTTCACAACGGATTCAATGTTCAGGTCACCCCGCTCTGGCAGGGCTACGATGAAATAGCGACACTGATGGAACGCTTCAACGATGCCTGCAGTAGTTATAACGGTGCACGACCAAAAGTCATGCTGCTGCATCACACTTATGTCGGCAAAGACACTCATGACGTCAGCCGCGCGGCGGTTGAGTTAAGTCGTTTTTACAACTACTTTGGCGCCTGGTTTCAAAACAAACGTCCGGTCAGCCAGGGTCACATTCAACCATTGACTGAACAGGAATTGTCAGCCAACAAGTTAATGACCCCCGAAAACATGCAACGTGACCTGACCATGGGCACGGCCGCCCAGGTGATAGATCAAATAAAGCGCTACGAAGATCTGGGTTATGATGAGTACTCTTTCTGGATAGACAGCGGCATGTCCTTTGAGCGTAAAAAGCAATCACTCAGGCGTTTCATTAACGAAGTAATGCCAGCCTTTTCGTAACATGAATCTATCATAAACAACTCGCCTGACCACAACCAAAGGTGCCTCTCTGATGAGCTCGCTTCCACACTATCAGTTATATATTAATGGCGAATGGTGCGATGGCAGCACTGCCGACACTATGCAGAGTATTAACCCGGCCACCGGGCAACCATGGGCCACCTTTGCCTGCGCCAGTGAGGACGACGTCAACCGTGCTGTTCGCAGTGCGAAAGCGGCTCTGGACAACCCACTGTGGCGAGACATCACACAGACGGCACGCGGCAGATTATTATACAAACTGGCCGACCTGATCGAACATTCTGCAGAGACAATTGGCCGGGTAGAAACCACTGACAGTGGCAAGCTTGCCACGGAGACAGTTGCTCAAACCAGATACGTTGGCGACTACTACCGCTACTTCGCAGGACTGGCTGATAAAATCGAGGGCTCGGTGCTGCCGATAGACAAACCATCTATGCACGTGTTTACCAAACGCATGCCGGTAGGCGTGGTGGCGGCAATTGTACCGTGGAACGCACAAATGTTTTTAACCGCCACCAAACTGGGACCGGCGCTGGCAGCGGGCTGTACGGTAGTGCTTAAAGCCTCCGAACAAGCGCCTGCGCCCATGCTGGAATTTGCCAGATTAATAGAACAGGCAGGCTTCCCGGCTGGCGTGGTATCTGTCATTACAGGTGATGCACAGCAGTGTGCTATCCCGTTGACGAAACACCCTCACGTTGATCGCATCGCATTTACCGGTGGCCCGGAAACCGCACGCCACGTTGTTCGAAACTCGGCTGAAAACTTCGCGGTTACCACACTGGAACTCGGCGGCAAGTCACCGATTATTGTATTTGATGATGCCAGTTTAGAGAACGCCGTTAACGGTTTGATCGCCGGTAATTTCGGTGCCTCGGGGCAATCCTGCGTTGCCGGTTCCCGTGCCTTTGTACAGCGCGGTATCTACCAGCAGATTGTCGACGAAATCAGCCGCCGGTCGGCCAACATTGTTGTAGGCGACCCTCAGGACATCAACACTCATATCGGCCCTTTGTGCACATCAGCACAGATTCACAATATCGAAAAAACACTGGCTCAGGTGATCACTCAGGGATCCACTGTTCGCTTTGGTGGTCAACGCACCGAAGGATTAAGCGGCAACTATTTCAATCCAACACTGGTTGAGTGTCACGATTCCAGTGCAGAGACATTCAAGGTAGAAATGTTCGGCCCGGTGATGTCGCTGATGCCCTTTGATACCGAGGACGAGGCCATCTCACTGGCTAATGACAGCGACTACGGACTGGGGTCAGGTGTGTTTACGGAAAACATCGCCCGAGCGCACAGAGTGGCCGATAAAATTCGATCAGGCATCTGCTGGATAAACACTTACCGCGCTGTTTCACCTATTGCACCGTTTGGCGGACTCAATCAATCCGGCTATGGACGCGAGGCCGGTATGGACTCAGTGATGGACTATACCCGTACAAAAACCACCTGGATAAACACTTCAGATCAGCCAATGGCAAACCCGTTCGTTATGCGCTGATACGATAGTAAGACCGGGCTGGAGATCGCCGCGTTGCCTGCTCTGCCAGATAACCATCATAGTCTCAATGCCTGCCTGACTAAAACGCAGGCAGAGCGCCCGGGACACCGCCCCGGGCACTCTTTCAATCAATTCCAGTGTGCTACTTTGGAAGCAGTACCGTGTCAATTACATGAATAACACCGTTGCTGGCAGTCACATCCGCCGCCGTGACTGTGGCGTTGTTAATCATAACTCCACTAGTCGCATCAACCGCAATAGTCTGACCGTTCACAGTGGCCACATCCATTGTTTTACCCGCTATATCACCGGCCATAACCTTCCCCGATATCACATGGTAGGTCAGTATCGACTGCAAAGCAGCCTTGTTCTCAGGCTTGAGTAAATTGTCAATGGTGCCTAGTGGCAGTCTTGCAAAGGCATCATCGGTTGGCGCGAAAACCGTAAAGGGCCCGGCGCCCTTGAGGGTATCTACAAGTCCTGCAGCCTGCACGGCGGCAACCAGTGTGTTAAACGACCCCGCAGCAACGGCCGTATCAACAATATCAGTGGAGGCTTTTTCCATTGCCATACCTTTTTCTTTAGGCATGCTTTCCATGGTAGTACAAGCCGACACTGCCAAAACGCTGGCAGCCAACAGCGCCAACTTGAGCGTAGTGAATTTTTTCATCGTAATATCCTTGTGCATTAATCAAACAATTTTTGAGCTATCGAGTTAACCGCTAGCTTGATCTGCATGATATAGACCCCCATGTGAACAGAACGTGATTACAGGAATAGTAATTACCATCAGTCGGCAATAACCGATTTTCGTACATCACGATCTGCCAATGGCAAGGTGGCGGGAAGGAGGGATAACGCGAGTTGCTACATACAGAGATTAGCTGAGGCTCCTAGGAGTCTGCGCGGCAGAACGTCCACTACTGCGAATGCGCCCTGACGGTGCGTTTTTATCGATCATTTTCGTTACGTATGAACAACTATGCGCCTCAAATGATCGTACCATCATTTACTAAGACAAGGGCCCTCGCCATGGCGCATTCTCGCTACGCGGACTTCTACCGCGCAGACTCCTAGCAACGCACAAACTTCAGGATGTCGCCTTTGAAATCTTCAACAAGATAATCGGTGTGAATGGGCTTACGATGAGAATAGCTAAAGCCACACTGCTTCATTCTGAGGCTAAGCTTTGTTTTTCTACCCCGCCCAGGATCCACGATAATTACCTCACAGGCGGGTTTTGCATGCTTTGCAATAAAGTTTGACAGCAACTCTATATGGCTGTCTTCGTACAACAAATCGCTGCCGATAATCAGGTCAAACAGACCGAGTGTATCGCTTTTGGATTGCCAGTCCACCTGCTCGAAGACAATCGACTTACCACCGTTCAACACTACATTTCTGGCTAAAAACCTGCCAGCTTCAGGGTGATAATCCGTTGCCGTAATGTCTGCAGATTGTGCGTTTAACAGCAAGCTGGACAAGCCGATGCCACAACCAATTTCCAGAATACGTCTGGAGTCAGATTGGTAGTCATTAATGAAATGCGCAAGCACCAGACTCGATGGCCAGACTATTCCGAAGATTGGCCACAGTGCGGAAGAAATGCCCAGTTTCTTTGCGACCCCGGC
Source organism: uncultured Granulosicoccaceae bacterium (assembly GCA_937922015.1). Taxonomy (GTDB): domain Bacteria; phylum Pseudomonadota; class Gammaproteobacteria; order Granulosicoccales; family Granulosicoccaceae. The sequence goes on along the minus strand of CAKZVB010000063.1, from coordinate 3,626 downwards.
TGGATCATAAAACTCCTGGTTATTTCGTAGTGTACAAAGGTGTATATCTGTTTCACCAAACTCAACAGTCTGGTAGCGCAATCGTAAGTTTGTCATTAGCTGCCTCATTAAGAGCGCTAAGCCATTTCAGTGGATAAATGACAAAACGGGAGCCCCCAGCCTATAGGTTCGGATTGAAAAAGCAACCGCCATCAGGTTTATCCTTGTGAACTTTCTCAACAGACATCTGCAAAAAACCATAAGCATGCGCACAACATAGCCAATGGTGGACGGCAGTTTATTGGAAGACAGGTATTATTACCGGAAATTCCGGTAACACGCATCTGTTTTTGAAACCCTGAGGTGTCGATAATTCAGTCAGTACTTAATTGCTCATAGCCGATTTCAGATTACACGCGTTTGGGACACAACGCTCTATCTGACAGAAAACACCAACGGACTGCCAGCGCATATGGAGATGCGAAAGTGACATCGCACAACCTATACAGCAATATAGATACACTGGTGTTTTTAGGCGTTGCCTCCGCACTGATCAGTGTTGTTGCCTTTCTACCCTATATCGCAGACACACTTAAAGGGCGCACACAACCGCAGCGCGCTTCGTGGCTTATATGGACTATTCTGGGTTCAATTGCGTTTGGCTCACAAGTCTATGAGGGTGCTTCCTCCTCGCTATGGTTTGCCGGTGTGCAGGTATCCAGCAGCTTATTAATATTTCTGCTCTCTATCCTGATGGGCGCGGGCAATTACCTGAAGAAAAATGACTACCGCTTACTGACCCTCGCGCTTGCCGGAATAGTCATGTGGTACTTCACCAGCAATGCCGCCTATGCACTTGCCATTACGATCAGTATCAGCCTGCTGGGCGGTGTAGCAACCATGATAAAGGCTTATCGTGACCCGGACAGCGAAACGCTTGCCTGCTGGGTAATCTCGCTGATAGCTGCCGTCCTTGCTGCCTTTTCCGTCGGCCGTATCGACTGGACATTACTCGCCTACCCGCTGTATCTGCTTGCTCTGTATTCATCATTTATCATCGCGATCATCTCCGGCAGAAGAAAATTGCAGCACCAGGCAACACTCGCTGGCAGGCGCCGGACTTCACCAACAACATTCAGCGTGGCAATGCCCAACACAACACACATAGAATCCACGTAAAAAAAGCCGCTATGACATATTAGGGGTTAAGCTATCTGTTACTGGATTCGCCATGTCATTCTGCAGTTATCGATCATCACCAGCAGGATCTGCCGGAGCATCGTCTTCCTCGTCCATTAACGCGGCGCCAACAACAGTACGGGTTTGTTGTTCGGTTAGATTTTTAGGGGTATCGCCAGCCAGCCGCACAGTGACTTCCTTGTTCGCAAACTGGATGCCTTCTCGATTGAACAGCTGCCTGATCTCATGATATACCCGCTTTCGAATAACCCATTGATCGCCGGGCTTGGCCATAAATTTCACCCGCACGATCATGGCAGAATCCTGCATTTCAATAACACCCTGTGACTTCAGTGGCTGCAGGAAGGTGTCGCCAATCTCCGGGTCTTTCATGAGCTCCAAACCTAACTTTTTAACCAGCTTACGTACCCGCTCCGGGTCAGTATCATAAGTTAAACGCAAAGGTAATTTCATCATCACCCAGTCGCGTGAATAATTAGTAAGGGACTGTATTTCGCCAAACGGAATGGTATGCAACGGACCTAAGTGATGACGTAACTGGAAGGAACGCACAGAAATCTTTTCAACGGTCCCTTTAACACTTCCAATATCAACGTACTCACCACGGCGAAACGCATCATCGAACAGATAAAACGCACCGGAAAAGATATCGCGTACGAGTGTTTGTGCACCAAAGCCGATAGCGAGACCAACCACACCGGCACTGGCAAATAAAGGACTGACGTTAATGCCAAGCTCCAGCAGGGCGCTAAAAATTACTGACAGGCTGATAACCAGCAACATGAAATTACGGAACAATGGTAACAAGGTAGCCAGCCTGCTGGCACTGGAAGCACCGCCTTCATCGCCCGGTGTTTGAGCGACTTCTCCACCCTCCTCCTGAATTTTGTTATCGATCCAGATCCGCACGATGTGATAAATAATGTAGCCGAAGAACAGAATAGCCACAGCATCCGTGCTGCTCTGAAATACACTGTTGTATATCATTGAGTTGTCGATATGCCAGATTTGTGTCAGTGCCCATAAACCTGTTAGCACAGCCAGCACTCCTGATACGCGCCGTGCAAGGTCCTCGTAGGTTGCCAGGGGGTGGGGATATATCACTGTACCGTCCGGGTCGTCCGGGGTGGTGAGGATTGCCTGATTACTTTGCCCGCCATTGTCCGCTGCTATATCACTGCTGTGCTCTGGCTTGAGCCTGACGAACCGCCGGGCGCGCAGAGAAAATCGTTCGATGAAAAAGTTGGCTAGTGCATAGACGCACAGAGTGGCTATCAGGATGCCATAGGCTCCTGCGATCAATGGTGTCGCAAGCGGCTTGCCAAGCACCACGCGGTAGGTTAGCTCAAGCCACGCAAATGCAAAGTACCCAACCCCTGCTACCAGCCAGAATCGCGAGACAAACTTTGTAAATGCGCCAACCTCATTGATCTCCTTACCATTGCGAATAGCCCTCGATAACGCCTTGCGGTTTACAACGATCATCAGGATGTTAGCCACCGACAGTGTTAAACCAAAGACCGAAGCAAGGGCTCCGTGAATGTGGCTTCTGCCTCCCAGTTCTACCAGCCAGATAGCGATCATCAGTAACACGATATTGAGCGTTGAAATGACCCATAGCCAATGGTAGAGACGGCGCGCATCCCTGTTAGAGAAATGCGGGATGCGATACTGACTGAGATAAGGGGCCAGAATCAAACGCCACAAAATACGAAGTAAGCGATAAGCGGCATAGCCGACGTATATGGTCGCGATAGTAAATTGTATCGACTCGGTGGGTTGATCTTTAAACAACAAAGAACCGGTAGCAAAGGCAATCAACATCGCTATGAGCACACCGAACACTTTCAACAAAGCACGCTTTATCAGCAGCGGAACTTTTTCGAGATATCCAATCGGACTTCTCTGCAGATCAGGCTCCAGCCAGCGAGCAACGATACGTTTTACGAAAATCTCATGCTCCAGCCACGCGCCGAATGCCAGTAACAGAATTGACCAGTAGAGTGCTCGCAGGTAAGGATGGAAATCGCCTGACGGACTGCTCTTTCGCAGTGCAATTTCCGTAGTGACCAGAGAATTGGGCAGTACGGCAATTTTGGCTTTCAAAATATCGCGAAAACCGAGCAGTTCAGACTGAATTTTCATGATTGTCGAAGTACTTGTCGGTGACATGGTCATCGACAAGTTGTCGTAATCCTGAGGTGTCACAGCGCCCTGATCTTCCGGCGCATCCAATCCGCCTTGTTGCGGCGTACCTTCGATTACGATAATCCGCATGCCGCTTTTTTCTGCCGCGGTAATCAGACCCGAGACAATATCGGCGCTGTTAGATTCTGCACCGTTCGCCGCAGACGAGCTTGTATCCTGGGCAAATACGGCCGTGGTAAATATCAGGAAACAGCCGAGACTCAACATAAAAATCAGGGACGAAATTTTTTCAAAACGCT